>JBOHXA010000185.1:0-6077 GCA_050737335.1 Limisphaerales bacterium
CGGCTCGGCCACGCAGCCAACTGATTTGGGAAGTCCGGGTGGAATGCCGCCAGCGCTGACGGTTTATTCCGAGGTCAGTGGCGTAATCCGCCTGAAAATTTACCGAGCGTTGACCGTCAACGGAACCATTTCCGCCAATGGCAATGACGCGGATTTCGAAGGCGTGGGCGGCGGCTCCGGCGGCAGCATTTGGATCACCGCGCAAACTTTTTCCGGCAACGGCTCGCTCGACGCCAACGGCGGCGACGGCGAAAGCGGAAGCGACGGCACCTGGCAGGGCGGTGGCGGCGGCGGCGGGCGCATCGCCGTCTATGCCGTCACGAATTCTTTTGCGGGAAACTTTTCCGCCGCAGGTGGCGACGGCGCTTGGCCGGGACAGGATGGAACGATTTACGCCGCCACGAATCTTTTCATTTCCGGCAGCGTCACCAACGCCAACGGCATTCCACAAAGCGGAATCGCGGTGCAGCCCAGCGGATTGAGTTCCGCCATCACCGACACGAACGGTTTTTATTCCGCAATCGTGCCGTTGTTTTGGACAGGCGTCGTCACGCCGTCGGCCAACGGTTCGATTTTTATTCCCGGTTCGCGCGATTATTCGGGGCTGGCCAACGACGCGACGAATCAGAATTTTCTTATCGTGTCGCCCGGCGCGTTCAACATTGCCGACAGCCAATTGCAGGGAACCAATTTAAGTTTTAGTTGGTACGGAATCGCCGGCGTGATCTATCAGCCGCAGTATTCGACCAATCTGGTGGACTGGCTGCCGTGGGGCGGTTCGTTGACGGGCAGCAACGCGCCAATCGAACTGACGCTGCCAGTGACAGGCGCGCCGCAACTCTTTTTCCGCCTGCGCGCGGGCTATTGACGAAACGGAGCGCCGATTTCCTGAATCGCGTTTCTGCGATGAAATGGTTTTCCCTAACATTTGCTTACCTTTCTTTTAATGGTGAACGTTTCCCGCATCCGAAATCAAAGCTGCACTCAAGCCGCCTAACGATCCAAAACTGAGCCACGCCGACGGGCGACTGGCTTCGCAAGCTCGATAATCGTTGTATAACTCAAACCGTCCATAAACTCAAGGGGCAGTGGCCGCTGGCTCCCGCCCGGTTAGGCGTCATAAGCTACGAATCAATCTGACAACTCTGCCAAGACCTCTGCCAGAAAATGCCGCTGCTTGCGCAAAGGCCCAAGCAAACAGGCCAACGAGCGACTTCATCATCAGAACAAAACACATTTATAGCGCCAGGCAACTCGCGCCCGCCGGTTAAAAGGCGCCGGCTTGATCCCATCGCCGTAGCGGTACGTAAGTCCGGATAAACTTGATAGCACGGTCGTCAAATCGTTACCATTGCAGGTTCCAGGCAATGAAAGAAATGACGGCTTTCAATTCCATCAGCGTTTTTTTCCCGTTCCACAATGAACAGGAAAACGTGCGGCGGATTTATGACTCGGCGTGCGCCGTTCTCAACAAAACGGGATTGGATTATGAAATCATCCTGGTGGACGACGGCAGCAGGGACGAAACGCCGCAAATCGTGGATGCGATCGCCGCGGCTGACCCGCGCGTGAAAGTGGTCCATCATCCGGTTAAATCCGGCTACGGCGCCGCGCTGCAATCGGGCTTTCGGGCCGCGACCCGGGCGCTGGTTTTTTACACGGACGGCGATTGCCAGTTTGATTTGAATGAGCTTCCGCCGCTGCTGCCACTGATGAAGGAGTATGACATCGTGACCTGCTACCGCATCAACCGGCGGGAAAATGCGCGCCGCCGGCTTTATGCCTGGCTCTGGACGTGGCTGATCTGCACTCTATTTCGCGTGAAAGTTCGCGACATGAATTGCGCCTTTAAATTATACAAACGAAAAATCTTTGACGTCATCAAAATGGAAAGCAAAGGAACCCTTCTCAACAGCGAGATATTGGCCCGGGCCAAACGCAAGGGCTTTACCATGACGCAGGCGGGAGTGCGCCATTATCCGCGTGCCGCGGGCAAAGCCGGACCGAAAACGAAAGTCATCTTCAAGGCTTTTTGGGAACTTGGGAAACTCTATTGGACGATGAACGATTAGTCTGCGGGAGACGAGGCAGCGAGCCCTTGATCTTCTTCGGCACGTGATGGCGCCGCGCCGGATGACGCACGGGCAGGCTCATGTCGCATCCCGGAAAATTTGGCGCTTCAAGCCATTCGCCCAAAGCGATCAGTTCAATGGCGGTCAATCCCGCCGGCGCCGAACGCCTAAATGAAAGCTCCGTCGGGCCGGTTTGAATGACTTCAGTGGCCGAATCGCCCAGCGTGGGGCCGATGCGACTCAGCCAATTCTCGGCGGCTGACCCCTGGGTCAATTGGCGGCGCCGCGTCATTAGCAGCGCCAATTGCGTTAATTGGGGCAGCGCCTTCAGCCGTTTGGACGTGATTTCCCAATGATAAAAGACAAGGTTTGTGCGGTTCAATTGTTCTAATAATCCCGGGGGGGCCGAGCCGGGAGCCAAATTTGGAAAAACGTCCGCGAACAAAAAATCCCCCGCCGGGTCGGTCAATGCTCGAACCTCCGGCTTGACGAATGGGACGCCCGGAAGCGCGAGGCGATTGGTTGTCCTCACGAGGGCGAATGGGGTCATCAAACAATTTTCCCAGTTCGTGTCAGTGGTCAAATTGTCCGCCAGTTGGGCAAGGGCGGTGACGCCATTGGTGACGGGAACTGCGATAAACGTTTGAATGGGCGACAAACCGAGGGACCAAATAAATGCCTGGTCCGGTTCAGGCGAAAGTTCCAGCCATTTGGCCCATCGGTGCAGTTCCAGCCACGGCGCGAATCCGCGCGCCGCGGTGAAACTGGTCAAAGGTTGATGAATCATATCCATCGGGACTTGCCATTGGCCGAGCGCCGGCAACGGTTTCGACAATTCGAAAGTGCCGGTCGGCAGCAGGTTCCCATCGTGTCCCACAAGCTGGAGATGCATCGCGGGCAAATCGAATTGGGCGAAGACGGGAAATATTTGAGCCAGGCGCGGCCAGTTGATGTTTGCGCTCAACCAATTGGTTTCATTTTCGACAGGCGATTGGCCGCCGGCCCAGGCATCGCTCAATGGCAATTTGTCCTGGCCGCAGGCAACGATCAGCCAATTGGTCGCGTCCACCGCGCGGATCAGGTTCGGCGGCAAGTCCTTTTTCAACTCCCAACCGCCGGCGATGTCTTGGGCCTTGATGCCAGTCCATGATTCCAAAACGGCGCGCAAGTTCGTTTCCCAAAATTGCATGCGGCTTTTGTCCAAACGAATTGCCAGCGCGTATTCCTGCGACGTTGGGGCTGTGCGCATTTCAAAAACCCATTCTGAGCGCAATAGATCATCCAAAAGCGGTCTCAATTGTGCGCTGCCGTCTCCGGCGCCGGTGGGAAGCCTGCTTTTAAACCATCTGCCCGGCGCGCGCGATAATTTATCCAACGTTTGGTTTTCCAGGGCGCGCGCCTGGGAAGAGCAAAATGTATTCGTAAAGGCGATGGAATTTGTATCGCGGGAAATATTGGCCGCCCCGGAGAAATACAACCGGGCAATCGTGACGGGCGGGGGGGGAGGCTGGGCCGCGGGTTTCGCCAAATGTGAATGCCCAACGCAAATCAAAACAATAATGGCAGCCACAATCAGCGCCACCAGGACCAAAATCGCTTTTTTCATTATGAAAACAAAATCATTTGCCAGAAATGAGGGAAACTTTCAACATTTAATCGCTCAAATTGAGCCGGTTACTCTTGGACATGCCCCGGGCGGGAGCAAGCGAAATTGCGGCGAGGACAAGATGATGGGCAAGCCCGGTCGTGGCCCGGACCTTCACCACAATATCGAAAATCGAATTTCCTTGAGACCCAGCTTTTGGCGCAGCTCATTCTGCCCTTCCTCAGGACAATAGCATAGGAGACAGCCAATTCCAGCGCCGGTCAACCGCGCGCCCGCGCCGCATTTGCGGGCGATGGCCAATAATTTGTCGGTGCGCGGGCTTCGACAGGTCGGTGAGAGTTGGCTACGGTATTGTTCCTGAAGGTCCAAGGCAGGCCCCACAAAATCCATATTGCCCTGGTTCCACGCGCTGATCAAAAGAGCGGGAAGTTTCGCGATTTCGTGCAGCAACGATTTGTTTTTCCGAGCCAAAACGTCCTTGATCGAATCCCGCGCGCGCCGCCGCGCGCCGCTGTCAAACAGCAGCAGGCGGTTGGACAAGGTCTTTCGCCAGGCCGGAGCAATGGCGATGCGATGAACGAGGACTGAACCATCCTGATGATATTTAATCGAAGAAACGCCTTTAAAGAGACACGCCACCGAATCCTGCCGTCCGCTGGCGTAAGGATCAATGCCTGTCTCCAGATCATAAGCCAGTTGACCGACCGCCAGGGGCGACAACTTTTGTTTTCGCTGCCTGGCGAACGCAAGAATGAGGGCCGAATGAAACGCGCCGCTGGAGCCCAGGCCGGTGCCCCAGGGCACGTCCGCCCTGCTATGAATATTGAGGCCGCCTTCCTCATTCTTCCGAATTGTGACATATAAGTACTTGTCAATGGGGCAACAAATGGATTGCGCGCTAAATTCCCGATAATAATCCGGATAATCCGTCATGCCGCCGACTAGCGGAATGCGGTATGAAACGCGTGCCTGAACCGTTTGCATTGCAGTTCTATTTGTTCCCATGACTCAAAGGATATTTCGAGCTTTTCGCGCTGGACTTTAATTTGTTTCAAGCCTTCCCGTTCGAGCACAGGCAAGGCGCGGTGTTCCGATCCGTCAAAATTGTCTTTCAGTCGCGCCAGCGTGCCGGGCCCGATTTTCCAAAAGCCCAGGTCCAGAAGGCCGCGCGGCGTGTCCGAAAAGATGCCAGCGTTCGGCTGAGCGCGCGAGAGGATTTCGATTTCATCGGGGAAAATAATCTGGTCAGCCTGCCAAACGATAATCGGTCGGGTCGGCCGATAACTCGCGCCAAATTGAAATAACGCATCACCGGTGCCTTTGGGGTCAGTCTGCATAAAATATGTGATCTTCCTGCCCCGGTACGAGTCGCCGAAATAACCGGCGATTTGGTCTTTTAGATAATTGACGACGACAACAATTTCAGAGCCTTCGGGCACGGCAAGGATGCCGTAGGCCAGGAGCGGCTCGCCCCCAAAAGGAATCATCGCCTTATGAAGATAGCCCGTCAGCGGCTCCATCCGTTTTCCGCGTCCGGCGGCAAGGCAAACAAACATGGCCCAATTAAAAGTTAAAAAGGAAAAGGGAAAAAGGAAAAACCCGCGGGCGCGCCGCTGCATGCCCAGTGCCGAGGCCCTTCGCACGACATGAATTGCAAACTACAGATTAGAGCGAGCGAGGACCGCGAGAGAGTGACACGCGGCAAAAGGCCTGTGGCAGCGCCACTTGCGACGTAACCGGGAGGCGAGGCGGCTACCGTACGCGGCGAAGTTTAGTAAAAATCGTCATGCCGGGGTTTTGCGGACTAAACTTCGCCAAATGAAATGCTAAATTTAAAATTCAGGGGATGGAAATGACGCGCTTTTGCTGGGAAATCGGCGGATGTGAGCTAAATTTGCGGGCCTGGATTTTTGGGAAAAAGGCTAAATTTCGGGGGGTGCGAAGTTTAGGGAGATTGTTCGGACGGTGAGCAACGAGAAGAGTTTTTGGTCTAATACGCGTTGTTAAAGCTGGCATATTTGCCCGCAACTAAACATTCTTCCCGGTGTTTGAGTTTTGGGTCAGGAAGCCCTATATTTTTACTGGAATGAACCGGTTCGGAATACTATTAGTTTGCATCGCTTTCGGAGTGGGGTTAAGCCTCACTGCGTACGGCGATGCTCCTGTCACTCCCACCGCGCCTGCGATGCCTAATATGAAGGCCATGCATGTGAACACGAACATGATGAACCGGATTATGCTCATGAGAAAACGCCATCATTTAAAGGACAGTCCAGCCGCGTTTCCTCCGTCGCCCGGCCTGCTGGCCCCGCCAGCAGTTGCTCCTCGGGCTAGTGTTGTCGAACCAAAAAGCGCCGCGCGCGCCGTTCATCCAACCACCCCTGTCTCCCCTATTGCCG
>JBOHXA010000186.1:0-19173 GCA_050737335.1 Limisphaerales bacterium
CCATTGGTGAGCTGGCAGATGGTGAAATGGTTGTCTGCATTGAATCCAACCAGCCAATTGCCGTCTGGAGAAACCGCGCAACCTCCCGCCAATCCCAAATAACCGTCGCCCTCAACCTGGGTCACAAAATAATCTGCGTTCGTGTTCGGAACTTTTGAATCCCAGATTGAGTTGGTTCCTGTGGCGTCGTAAATGTCCAGGTCGGGCAACTCGTAATTGTTTCGATACTCGCTCGCGTAGAGATAACCATTTGGCCCCTGGCACAGACCTGGATAAACATTTCCCAGATATGCATAATTCAGCCCAATTTCAGGGCCAACGAGAGGCGGGGTTTCATAAGGCAACGAATTGGTCATGACATTCGTGCAAATCAAAAGCGCATTCGGATCGCCGCCGGGATAATCCGCGTCAATCCACATGATCTTACCGGGCCGGTTGTTCGTAAATCCAAGGAAAAGGCAGGGCGAAATCACCTCGCCATGGACAGCCTGTCCGCTGGAGTTGGGCGCCTGATCGCCAACCGGGCCGAGCAATAATTGGTTGGTTGACAGATCGGGAGTGACCTTCCATACACCCGCATTCGCCGCCGAGCCATCGGCGACGATTAGTGAGTCGTCCGCTGCAATTGCTATGTTGTCCGGGCTTAAGGAATAACCGCTGTTCCAGGAAACTCCCGCGGTGTTGCTGCTGACAAACGTGCCGTCGCTGTTAAACGCATAAAGAAAAGTGTCGGGCGCCGAAGCTTGACTCCTGGAGACATACAGGCGGCCAAAATAGGGTGACGTCGGATTTTGATTCACCGCCACTCCGCGGGGAGCCGTCAACACGAACAGACTCGGAACTGGATTGCTGGCACTAATCATTGTATTGATGTTGGTATCCTGGATGACGTTGGGCGCAAGCGTTGTAAGGTTGCTCCCAGCCTTGAACACCGATATGGAATAGGTGCCTTCTCCGTTTAAGCTGAAACTATATGGCCCGGACGGCAGGTTCGTGCCGGCCGTAATCCCATTAAAACTGGCATTTGTGGTGCCGTCCCCGTATGTCACGGTCACGTTTCCGCCGCTTTCGTTGAGGTGAAAAGTGACTGTGCCGTTATTCACGGAAATACACGATGCGTAGGGCGTCGCCGTTACGGTTTCCCCGATAAAAGTTAACAGGACGGCGGCGGCCAAGAGCGATAACACACGACAATAACTCTTCATTCTGAATTGGGATTTCCCATTTGGTTTCTTGCCCACGACCGGCGTGGGGCATTTTTTGAAATTTTGTTCATTTTCATCCTGCTTCATAGATTTGCAAAGTCCTTTTTCCAAGTCCACCGTCGCGTTTTCTGCGGCGTGGGAGGTGTTTCGCCGCAATTGTGGCTCCAATGCCGTGTTTCTCCCGGATGTGAAGACACCTCTTCCATGTTTTTTGTTGTTCTCAAGCGAGTCCTTTCACTTGTCCTTCATCCAGATGCCGTTCTCAAGCAAGCGGAGAAGTGATTCATCGGGTTGGAATGAACTTCTTTTGCTCGTAAAGGTGAGTGGTTTTTTGGAGTTCGTGCCCAAGAAACAGGGCGATGACTTCCGTGGCGATCCCGGCTTCCAGCAGACCCATGGCCATCGAGTGACGAAAAGTGTGAGGGGAGATGTGGCGGTGATTGAAATCTTGTTTTAAGAGGTTTCGAGTGGCAATCTGGCGAGGCTGCTGCCTATCTGCCTCAGTAATTCGTGGATTAAGAGATGCGAAATTTTCATTTCGATTTGTCCTTAACCATGAATCCATATTTTCGTTCAAACCGCAACCTCCGGCCGCCGCAACGGCAAGACCTTCGTTTCCTATCTGGTGCGCGATCCTTCCGCACCGACATTGCCCATAACTTCCACCTTTGCATAACGTTCGCGTTGCGGCGCGGCGAGAGGGGAGGGCAAAGCCCGTGGCAGAAAACTTTTGGCGTTGTCCTAATTTGAAATGGGCGCGAATTGCGCTTTGGCGGATTCGGCATGAAATTGAGGCATGGATAATTTTATGGTGTTGCAGTCGTGTTGGTGTTTGTGGCCAGAAGCGTGAATGACCAATTGTTTGTCACGGCAAAACGCATATCGCTTTTTTGCGGTGGAATTATCCATTTTTTAGAAAACGTGCCATTTATCAAAATTCGCGCGAACCCGCCAACAAGGAAAGCATTTGTTGGGACTCCCTCAACGACAATCCGAATCAAAGGATAATTGTCCAATATGTCTTTAGGAGTCAAATGCGCTGGTGGCAGGGAGAAAGTGTTGATAAAATCCATCGTAAATCGGAAATGAAGCGCTGGATATTCTTTGGTTTCATTCTCATTTTTACCCGGTATAGCGAACTGCTGAACTTCGTAAGGATACAAATTCCGAAATCTTTCCAGATTCGTGGTTTGGATTCCCTCATCTTTCTCAAGCAAGTTAAATCCGGTTTGCTGAAAATTTGAAGTTGTTATGAAACACGGAGAAAAACATATAAACGCTTCAACCTCCAAATCGGATAAAGGCTGGTTTAACGGGGCGTTTTTAGCATTTTCGATATTTATATTGTGCTTTGCTTTAACGTCTAGCATGGCAAATATAACTGCTATGACTATTTCAATTACCACACCAGAAATCACCCAAATTTCGCCTCTTTTTGATTTTCGTCTGCCTTTCCGATATTCATTTATATCAGAAAACGATTTCTTTTCTTCAGCTTCGTGCTTTTTATCTGACTTCCATTCCAGAATAAGCCCACAAAATAAAACCAATCCGCCTATCGCCGCCAAAAATCCGAAAATAGCTTCTTTAGTCCATAATGATGCGTCATTGGACGATGGGAAATTTGAAATCATGTGGCTATTATGCGGCGGTGTTCCGCTGTTAGTCTTTGTTTGTTTTTGGCTGGCGGCACTTATTTATGTCATTCGTGACGAGATAAAACGAAATCATTGACATTTTCAAAATGCGTGCAATTTTCACCCCAGTTTGGGTGCGTAAGTTAATTGGCAAACTTGGCGTTCCTTACAATCGCAGATTGCGAGTCCGAGACTCGTCGCATCCATTTGATTATGACGCTGATTTATCACTCCCCGCAGCGGAAAGCAATGCTTTCCGTATCCAGCCGGTTTTGCTCTGTTTGTCGCGGCGTATCGCGCCGTTAATCTCCTTTGCCTCAACGGGCGTAAAACGAGCGGTGAAGTATATGCTTTTGGCATTTTGCGTGCCAATCTTGGGTCTGCCAGCGTGTTTTTTCATAATTTTTGTTGCACAATTATCTTGCATCGAATGTATATTTGTGCAACAATAATTGCAAGTTAAAAAACGAAAGAAATAATATGGCAAACAATCTTGAAACCGAAAAGAAAGTGCTGGCAGTGTCCATGTTAGCGGAAGGCAACAGCATCCGCTCCATTGAGCGCGTCACCGGCGTTCACCGTGACACTATCATGCGGCTAGGCGTTCGCGTCGGTGAAGGCTTTCAGAAACTCATGGATACCAAAATGCGCGGTTTGAACTGCAAACAAATCCAATGTGATGAAATTTGGGGGTTCATCGGGGCAAAACGTCGGAACGCTAACCGCATCGGCGCATACGGGGACAAGTTAGGACACCGCCAAACTTTTGTTTCGCTTTTAATTTTAAACTTCTATTTTTAGTTGGTTTCGAATGAAAACGGCCAATGTCACTTCTTTGCACTCGCGCCCGCCTTTGGAGCGGATGTTGCGGATTCATCAGGCGTTGCAGTCGGGCAAGTACCCGAATGCATCGAGTCTGGCGCGGGAAATTGAGGTTGCCCCGAAAACCATTCATCGGGACATGGAATTTATGCGCGATCGGATGAATTTGCCGATCCAATTTGATGGCGCGCACAACGGCTATTTCTATAACGGCGAGGTGAGGGCGTTTCCGACGCTCCAAATCACCGAAGGGGAATTATTCGCGCTTGTGGTGGCTGAAAAGGCGCTGCAACAGTATCGGGGCACCAGCTTTGAAAGGCCATTGCTCTCGGCCATCAAAAAAATGGAGCAGTCCCTGCCTGAGACAATTTCGCTTAATTTTGCGGACCTTGGCCAGGCGATATCGTTCCGCACCCGCGTCGAGCCGATTTTGGATTTGAAGGTTTTCGACGCCCTCGCCCGGGCTGTGGCTGATCGCCAACAACTCGGACTGGAGTATCAAAAGCCCGGCGCGGCGAGGCCTGAACCGCGCGTTGTGGACCCGTATCATTTAGCCAATGTCAATGGAGAATGGTTTTTGTTTGCGTATGATCATTCCCGCAAGGACATCCGCAAATTCGTCCCCGGCCGCATCCGGGCGATCAAGGCGACAGGCCAGACTTTTGAGCGGTCCGCGAGATTTTCGCTGGAAAAGCAATTGCGCGACAGTTTTGGCGTTCATTCCGGCGAAGGGCAATATGAGGTGGTGATTCGGTTCAATGCGCGGGCGGCTGATTACATTCGAGAGAAGAAGTGGCACGAGTCGCAGCAGTTGCGGGAGTTGAAAGGCGGGGGCGTGGAGCTGAGGCTGAAATTGTCGGGTCTGGTGGAAATCGAACGGTGGATTTTAAGCTGGGGCGGGGATGCAAAAGTGGCCCGGCCGCGCGAACTGGCTGAAGCCGTGCGGCGATCCGCGCAAAAGATTTTGCAATCGCGGTAAACAGGCCGGGCCGGCGCGCCCTGCCGCTCCGATTGGCGGACTCTGATAAAAGCGAGCGCGCTCGACGGGCCGTATTCACAAGCTGTGTCAGGAAAAATCATAAGAGCCGCTGAAATCAAAAAAAGATTGCAATCGGTGTCGCATCGTTAAGACTGAGTGTTGTGAAGCAATTGTTGGCCATATTGTGTTGCCTGCTGTTTGTGGGGCAAATGTTTGCCGCGCAACAGTTGCCGGATTGCGGGGTGTCAACTTCGCACACTTGCGCCTGCGCCCATTGCGGCGGCATGTGCGGCATGAAATGTTGTGCGTCAAGGCAAAATCCCAGTTCACAATCTCCAGCAACTCCGTTGCGCTCTGTTTCCCAAAATCAATTTCTGATTCCGGTTTTAACGGCAACAAATTTGATTCCGACGCCAGTCGGGTTGTCGAAACAAAATTTTTCTCCCGGCGACGTTTCTTCCAATGCCAGCGCGGTTCCGATTTTCCAGCGGAACTGCGCCGTTCTCATCTGACCCGGCGTTTCTCACGCCCGTAGTGTGCCCGTCGTTGGCGCGCTGCCTTTTGTTTCCAAACCCATTTTGCCCGTGAAGTGTATTTGTAAATTTATGAAGTCCGTCGCCATTTTAATTTTGTTCGCCGCCGGTGCGATTTTGTTCGCCGGTTGCAAGGGAGTTCCCGCGCCAGGTGAAAAGCAGGCGCGCCGCGATTTCAACGCGGTGGAAAAACAATTTCATCCACAAAATCGCGCGGCGGTTTTGCCTCAATTGACGCCGGATTCGAGCTTGAGCAATTTCGTCGAGTATGCGCTGCTAAATTCACCGACAGTCGGGGAGGCATTTTACGATTGGTCGGCGTCCGTTGAAAACATCACGGTGGAGCGTTCAATGCCCGATCCGCAATTGGTGTTTCAGGCTTACATTGAGCATACGCTCACGTCGCTCATGCCGGGATTGTTTCAGACGATTCCCGGTCCGGGCAAACTCAAGGCGCGGGGTCACGCCGCCGCCGCCGAAAGCCAGGCCAAATACTTTGCGTTTGAAAGCGCCGTGCTCCAGGCCGCGTTCAATTTGAAAAGCGCTTATTACAAACTCGGCGAACTTGACGAGCAGCTCCGTATTCATCACGAAAAGGTTTCCCTGCTGGAAAATCAGGAGCACTCCGTTCGCTCACAATATCAGACGGGCGCGGCAACGTTGTCTGAATTACTGCGCGTCCAGAGCGATTATGCCCGCGTCAGCGCCGAACACGCCAACATGGAAGACTCGCTTCCGTCAGCGCTGCAAAATTTCAAGGCCGCATTGGGTTTGAGGCCGGCGAAAGCTGACCCGCCAATTCCAAAACATTTTGAAACAAGCGGCGAAAATATTGACGCCGCCGAATTGCGTCGCGTCGGGTTTGAGCGCAACCCACAGCTTAAAGCGATGGAATCCGACGTGCGAGCCGCCGAAGCCGGAATCGCCGTGGCTTACAAAGAGCGCGTGCCGAACTTCAGCGCCGGACTGATGGCCGAAGTTTATTCACCTCCATTTTACTGGCCACAAGCCAGCATGTCGCTTCCCATTTGGCGCGACAAAATCGCGGCGGAAATCGCGCGAGCGAAGGCGAATGAATTGACGGGGAAATCGAAATTGAAATCCGCGCAAATTGATCTCGCCGTCAATTTCGCTGAACAATTATTTGCCTACCACGAAACGAGCCGCAATCTCGCGCTGATTGAGAATGATCTCATTCCCAAGGCGAAACAAACAATTGAAACGGTTCGCACCGGGTATCGCACGGGCAGGATGGATTTTTCCGCGCTGACTGACGCGGAGCAAACACTGCTGGAATTGCAACTCGAAGCTGTTGAAACGAAAACAGACCGCGAAATTGCGCTGGCGGATCTGACACTGATGGTTGCCGGTGTGCCGCCGGTAAACGCGCCGCTTTTATCGAACAATTCTCAACCTTGAACATTTTATGAAATTGAAATTGAAAATGATTTTTGCCACAACGCCGCTGGCCGCGTTCGTCTTCATGCTCGCCGCTGGTTTTTTTCTGGTCTCGTGCAGCAAAAAGGAAACTGCCGCCGGCAAAAACAGCAACGTTCTTTACTACACCTGCACGATGCACCCGTCGGTGCATTCCGAGACGCCGGGCAAATGCCCGATTTGTGGAATGGATTTGGTCCCGGTCTATAAAGCGTCCTCCGCCACGAATGCGGCGACAAGCGGGAGCACAAATCAAGCCGCCGCGACTCAAACGGGAGGAAGGAAGATAAAATTTTATCAGTCCACGATGAACCCGCAGGAAACCAGTCCGGTTCCCGCCAAAGACAGCATGGGCATGGAAATGGAACCGGTTTACGAAGAGGCGGGCGCGGCTGAAAATCAGCCGGGTGAATTCACTGTTCCGCTGGAACGCCAGCAAGAAATCGGCGTCACTTACGCTACCGTCGAAAGGCGGCCGGCGCAATTATCCATTCGCGCGGTGGGCACCGTTGCGGCGGATAAAGAATTGCAATGGGATTACGTGGCGCGCGTGGATGGTTATGTCCAAAAGTTATTTGTTTTTTCACCGGGCGAAATCATTGAAAAAAATTCTCCGCTGCTGACGATTTACAGCCCCGACCTGTTGACGACGGAAAATGAATTTCTGGATTTGCTTCGCACCCGCGACGAAGCGACAAACAATTCCGCGTTGTCGGAAAGCTCCAAAGATCTTGTCGAATCCGCGAAAGAGCGGCTGCGCTTGTGGAACATCACTGGCAATCAGATTGCAGAACTCGAAAAAAATCGCAAGCCGACGCAAAGTCTCACGTTCGAATCGCCGTTCCGTGGCGTGGTGCAAAATCTTGACGTGGTTCAAGGCCAAAAAGTCATGGACGGAGACAACCTCGTAAGCGTAACGGACCTCTCGGAGGTCTGGATTTGGGCGCAGTTCTATCAGGATGAATTGCCGCTGTTGAAAAATGGCCTGCCCGTCACCATAACAGCATCGTCATTGCCGGGTGAGAAATTCAGGGGGAAAATTTCAGTGATTGATCCCTTCGTCAACGACGAACTGCGCACGGCGCGCGCGCGGATTGACGTTGAAAATCCCGATTTCAAATTGTGGCCGGGCGATTATGTCAATGTGGAATTGAAAATAGACCTGGGCGAGCCATTGGCCGTGCCGGTCAATGCCGTGCTCCCGACAGGCCAACACAACATCGTGTTTGTGGACAAGGGGGGCGGGAAATTGGAACCTCGTTTCATTCAGTTGGGCCGTCAATTCGGCGATTATTACGAGGTCGAATCCGGCTTGAGCCAGGGCGAACGCATTGTGGACAGCGCCAATTTCCTGATTGACGCCGAATCCCAAATTCAAGGCGCTCTCAAATCGTGGTAATGGAGAAAATCATGGAAACTGAAAAGAAACCATTTCTGATTGAGCGCGTCATTGATGCCAGTGCCCGCAATCCTTTTCTCATCATTTTGCTCACGATTTTCGCGATTGGCGGCGGCATTTGGGCGCTGACGAATACGCCGCTGGATGCCATTCCTGACTTGAGCGATGTCCAGGTCATCATTTCAACCGACTGGGAAGGACGCTCGCCGGATTTGGTGGAGGATCAGATTACTTATCCCATTGCCACAAAATTCATTTCCGCGCCCAGAGTGAAATTCGTGCGGTGCGAGTCCATGTTCGGCAAATCGTTCGTGTATGTCATTTTTGAGGATGGCACGGACATTTATTGGGCGCGTTCGCGGGTTATTGAATACCTCAACGGCATTCAAGGCTCGCTGCCCGAAGGCGTCAACCCGACTATTGGACCCGATGCGACGGGCGTCGGCTGGGTTTATGAATATGCGCTGGTGGATACGAACGGAAACGAGAATCTCGCCCAACTGCGCTCGTTACAGGACTGGCACTTGCGCTATGCTCTCGAATCCGTTCCCGGCGTTGCCGAAGTCGCGTCGGTCGGCGGATTTGTGAAGGAATACCAGGTTGATCTCGACCCGAATAAGCTGGCGGCCTACGGCATTCCCATTTCCGACGTTGTGGAGAAAATCCGCAGATCGAACAGCGATGTTGGCGGGAAAACGTTTGAAGTTGCGACGACGGAGTATTATGTGCGCGGACGCGGTTACATTAAAAGCGTTGCCGATCTCGAAGACATACCGATCAAAGTTGTCAACGGCACGCCGATTTATGTAAAGGACGTCGGCACGGTTCACCTGGGTCCCGATTTGCGCCGTGGCGTGGCAGAATTGGACGGCAAGGGCGAAGTGGCAGGCGGAATCGTGGTTATGCGCTACGGTGAAAACGCGCTCACAGTCATTGACGGCATCAAAAAGAAACTTGGTGAAATCAAATCCTCGTTGCCGCCCGGCGTAGAAATTGTTCCGACTTACGACCGCAGCAAGTTGATCCACGACTCAATCGCGACGTTGCGTGAAAAACTGATTGAAGAAAGCGTCGTCGTCGCGCTCGTCTGCCTGATTTTCCTCTGGCATATCCGTTCGGCGCTCGTGGCCATTGTCACGCTGCCCATTGCCATAATACTTTCGTTCCTGCCCATGTTCTGGCTGCACCAAACCTCGAATATCATGTCTTTGGGGGGCATTGCCATTGCCATCGGCGCGATGGTGGATTCGGCGATTGTGATGATTGAAAACGCGCACAAATTTCTTGAACATTTCCGCGAGGAAAATGGCCGCGAGCCGACAAATGTCGAACGCATTGAAGTCATTATTGACGCCGCCAAAACGGTCGGGCGTCCGCTCTTTTTTGCGTTGCTGGTGATTACAGTGAGTTTCATGCCGGTGTTCACATTGGAAGCGCAGACCGGACGATTATTCAAACCGCTGGCTTTTACCAAAACATTTGCAATGGCGTTTGCAGCGCTTCTGGGTGTCACGTTGGTTCCGGTGCTAATGGCTCTCCTGATTCGAGGAAGAATCACGCCGGAAGCCAAAAATCCCGTGAACCGTTTTCTCATTTGGGCGTATCAGCCGGTCGTTCGTTTCGTTCTGCGGTTCCGCTGGCTCACCGTTTTACTCGCATTTGCAATTCTAGCGGCGACATTTTTTCCCTATCACAAACTCGGCACAGAATTCATGCCGCCGCTCAATGAAGGCACGATTCTTTTCATGCCCACCGCCGTTCCAGGCATGTCCGTGACTGAGGCCACGCGCGTCCTGCAAATTCAAGACCGGCTCTTGCGAAGCATTCCTGAAGTTGCGCGCGTTTTTGGCAAAGCTGGACAAGCCGAGACTGCGACTGACCCGGCTCCCCTTTCCATGTTCGAGACGGTCGTGACGCTCAAACCACACGAGCAATGGCGAAAGGGAATGACCTGGGACAAAATCATTGCCGAAATGAACGAAAAATTGAAAACGCCCGGCATGGCGAACATTTTTTGGATGCCAATTCAAACGCGAACCGAAATGCTCACGACGGGCTTCCGTTCCAAACTCGGCCTCAAGGTTTTCGGGCCGGATTTGGATTCCATTCAAAACGCCGCTCTGCAGATTGAAAAAGCCCTGACCGATTTGCCCGACACGCGCAGTGTTTTTGCCGAACGCAATACCGGGGGCTATTTTCTCGATTTCACTCCCAACCGCCAGAAGGCGGCGCGCTATGGCCTGACGGTTGGCGACATAAACGACGTTATTGAAACGGCCATTGGCGGAAATACAATTTCCCAAACGGTTGAAGGCCGCGAGCGTTATCCCATTGCCGTCCGCTACGCCCGCGATTTTCGTGACAGCCTCGACAAACTGAAGCGCGTGCTCGTCGCCACGCCAACTGGCGCGCAAGTGCCCATCGGTGAATTGGCGGACATTGAGTATCGGACAGGGCCGACGGACATTCGCGAAGAAGACGGCCAGCTTGTCGGCTTCGTTTTCATTGACCCGACTACCGACGATATAGATAGCTACGTCAACGCAGCGAATGCACGCATCGCGCAGCAAGTGAAGTTCCCGCCCGGATGTTATGTCCAATGGGCGGGCCAATTTGAATACCTTAAAAGCGTAGAACAACGGCTCAAAATGGTCATTCCGTTCACCCTGCTTATCATTTTCACGCTCATTTATCTAAACACCAAATCGGTCATTAAGACATCCATTATTTTGATGTCCGTGCCGTTCTCGCTCGTGGGCGCGTTTTGGTTTTTGTATCTGCTCCACTACAATATGAGCGTGGCCGTGTGGGTTGGGCTAATCGCTTTGGCTGGACTGAGCGCGGAAACGGGCGTGGTCATGCTGCTCTATCTCGACCAGGCGTGGGAAAGGTTCCGCGCTGAAGGCCGAATGAACAACATGGCTGATTTGCATGCGGCGGTGATGGAGGGGGCGGTCAAACGCATTCGGCCACAAGTGATGACCGTCTGCGCGATTTTATTCGGGCTGGCGCCGATCATGTGGTCACCGGTGACGGAATCCGGAGCGGATGTGATGAAGCGCATCGCCGCTCCAATGATTGGCGGAGCAATTACCACCGGCATGATCGGGTTGTTGCTTTATCCGGCGATTTTTGTCTTTTGGCGGAAGCGAGGTTTGGGAAACAAAAAAACCACCAGTTGATCCTCCGGAAGCGCCAGACGCGCATTTGTTATGGGTTTTATACGAGAGCGAATCCGCCGGAGGTTTGGCAAAGGACGCAGATCAAAGAGGCCGGAGAAAAATGCGCGAAAATCGCGTAATCGAAGCCGTAACCCTGCAGTTGGCCCGGTCGTGTTTTGCTCGATCTTTTTGGGCAAGGGTTTCGCGTTCGGCGCTTACAGAGCCACGAGGGATATGCGCGCGCCTCACTCGTGGCCTTGCCCAAAAATCTGCTTCGCAATCACTTCTCTCCCAACTGCATGGTCACGTATAGGCGAAAGTCGGGCTAAGATGAATGACGACGATTCCCCCCGGGCATATTCAGGAGTTGCCGGTTTTCAACTCGACGACATCGTGCGGAGCGGCCTCGCGTATTCCAGCGGGGCTGACGCGGATATAACGGGCTTTTTTGCGAAGGTCCGGGAGATTTTTCGCTCCCAGATAGCCCATGCCGCTCTGTATTCCTCCAATCAACTGGGTCAAAACCCGATCCACGGAGCCGCAGGCTTCCTTGAGGGCCTCGACGCCTTCGGGGGCGATTTTTTGGGCGGGATTTTTTTCATGTCCATAGCGCGACGCGCTGCCGGCTTTCATAGCGGCCAAGCTACCCATGCCGCGATATTGCTTGTAAAATTTGCCGCTGATTTCCACGATGTCGCCGGGCGCCTCGTTGCAGCCCGCGAAAACGCCCCCGCAGATGACCGCCTGCGAAAGAGTCAGCGCCTTGACGATGTCTCCGGACTTGGTGATGCCGCCGTCAGCCAAAATTGAAACCTTTTTTCCACGGGCCGCGCGCGAGGAGGTGTAAAGGGCGCTCATTTGAGGAATGCCCACGCCGGCGACGATGCGTGTGGTGCAGATGGAACCGGGACCCTGGCCCACTTTAATCGAGTCGGCCCCGCAATCGGCGAGAAATTCGACGCCGGCGGCGCTCGTCACGTTGCCCGCAATGAGAGGCAATTCGGGGAAAGCGTCGCGCAGGACCTTGACGGTATCTCCGACGCCTTTGGTGTGGCCGTGCGCTGTGGAAACGGCGATGACATCCACGCCGCGGTCCACGAGGGCGGCGACGTGGTTCAAAATCCGGGCGCGGTCCAGTTCGCCGAAGGCGTTGCGCGTGGCGCTGACGGCGGCGCCGCAAATCAAACGGAAGCGCGAATCGCGGGCGGGCTTGAATTGCGCCCGGCGTTCCTGCGTGATGTGCTCGACGTCGTTGAGCGTGATGAGGCCGCACAATTTGTCCTTATCATCCACGACCAGCAATTTATGGATGCCTAAATGTTCGGTGAAGAATTTGTCGGCGCGCGCGATGGGGTCTTTGCCGAGTTCCTTATGGTTGATTGTTTCGACATGCGCGCGGGGTTGGAGGGCTTCAGCGACCTTGCGCCGGGCGTAACGGGGCTTGACGACGTGTCCGGGCAATAATCCGAGCAATTTCCCGCGTTCATCCACCACGGGGAACGTGCTGAACCCGAATTTCTTTTGCTCAATCATTTGGATAACGTCACCGATGAATTGGCCGGGCGATACCTTGATCGGGTCCTGGATCAGCCCATGCACGTGGTTTTTCACGCGGCTGACCTCCGAAAGCTGGTCATGCTCGGGGAGATTGTAGTGGATCAAACCCAGTCCGCCGTTCAACGCCATCGCAATGGCCATGCGCGATTCGGTCACGGTATCCATGTCGGAGGAAATGACGGGAATGTTCAGGCGCAACCGCGGCGCCAGTTGCGCGTCCAATTGGGTGTCACGCGGGAGGACCTCAGAATAGAGGGTGGCCAGAGTAATATCGTCAAACGTCAGCCCGATGGTGTGGTTTGCGGAAAAAAAATCATCCGCCGTGAGATAAAAGGAGCTGTCAAAATGAGATTTGCGCTTCTCTGCCATGTGGGAAAATGAAGGAGGATAAGGGTGGTTGGCAAGAAAAATCATTTTGTTTCCGCGCGTGCCGCGGTTGCAGGGACGCGGCGGCGGCGCAACGCACCATCCGTGCGCTAAAATTCAATTGGCTCGTTCATTTTGCCGCATTGGGAACAGCGGGAACGGTCCACATCCGGGTCATCTGTATAGACACTGCCGCAATTGGTGCAGCGAAAAATGCGGTCCGGCGAAGGCCCCGGACCAAATCGGCGTCGTCGCATTTCAGAATAGACGGCCAAGCCGCATAAGGCGCCGAGCAAACCCGCCACGTAAATCACAATGAGCATGGACGCACTCATGGTCGCCGTTGACGCGTTGAAGCCTCCGTCGCCGAAGCGACGCAAGGCAGGCCCTTCGCCGCTCCTTCCGTTGGTTTGCCATGGCACCGCAAGAGGGAGCCGCCTTTGTCCGTCATCAGGTAAAACTCAGTACAAAACATTCGTGGTGGTGATGGGGATGGTGTGCCAAATGAAAACCAATTTGCCGAGAGCCAGGCCGGATAAAGGGGCGGAGCGGGACGCCTGGGCGGAGGGCAAGGGCGCAAACCGGAGGGTGCGGGCCAGTTCCACGGCAGACAGATCGGCCTTTGGATTGTGCGACAAGGGGGGTTCCCAGGAATTTTCCTGCGAGACGATTTCCTGCGGCAATAATACGGCGGAAACGACGTTGCCCGCAGCGTTGATGAGCACTTGGACAATGCTGGGGGCGTCCACATCGGAATCCGGCCAGGAAGGAAGGTGGAGAGGGGTCAGCAAAGTGCGTCCGGCGATTTCACCTTCGATTCGCAAAGTTGAATGTTGGGCCATGGGGGGTTGGGTTGGCGTGACGGGGGGGGTGACTTCGTCCGGGGGATTAAACTGAAACTGAAGGGCGGCAAACGTGTTGGTTTGGACGAAACGATTAAATGCGGCAAATAGCCCCGCCATTTGCAGTGAATTACTTGGACTGAGCCAGCGGGGGTCCTCGGTCCAATTTTGCGGGTGAATGGTCAAGGGAGGCATTTGCATCCACATGGACGCCGCGAAACCATAATTTCCCGGCAAGGCAAAGAGAGTGGCATTATTTAATGCCAGCCAGTCGCCGGGCGATTCGGCAACCAACGCGAGGGATGGAGCCTTGCTGGGAGGGGTTGGCGGAAGGGGTTTTCGCGCGCCGAAAATAAAAATCAGGACGACATGGACCAGGAATACAATGGCGACGGCTCCAGTCCAGCGCATCCAGGTCCATTTTCGGACCGGGGTGGGTCCCGAAGAATCCGCATTCATGGCTGATTGGGCGCGGCAACGATGCGAGGTTGCATCGCCAGAAGCGCGTCGTGGATTCCCGCGTCGCGCCCGAGCAACGCGATGCGAACCAATTCGCCATAAGTGACCAATTGGTCGGCCTGAATGACCAGCGTTAGAGGCGTCCTGGACGAAAGTGCGGCGCGGCGCAAATCAATTTTCAATTGATCTTCGGTAACCAACTGATTTGAAAAGAACAGGCGGCCGGCGGAGTCAATGGCCACTGATACGGTGGGCTTGTCGGTGCCGGGCAGGTCGGTGGCAAAGGTGCTTGCGTCAAACTGCGGAAGCTTCAGAGACAAGCCGGGGACGGGCAATAAGGCCATCACGAGGAGGAAGATGACGATCAGGAAAAACACGGCCGCGAAAGGCGCCACGTCAAAGGGGCTGCGGAGCAATTTCGCGTTGCGTGGAAACTTCATGGAGACTTTTCGCCGCCGTTTTCGGTGACGATATTAACGATCTCGCCCGCGGCCCGTTCCATATCCACAACGATGTTATTGATGGGGCTGACCAGGTACTTCTAGCCGGCGTGAACGGGGATGGCCACGCCGATGCCCGCCGCGGCGCAAATGAGGGACTGCCAAATGCCTTTGGAAAGCTCTTCGACGTGGGCGTTGATGCCGCTGATGCGCAATTGTTGGAAAATTTCCATAAACCCGATGACGGTACCCAACAGACCCAGGAGGGGCGCGATTTGGGCGATGGTCGCGATCAGATTCAACCGTTCCTCGAGCAGCGGCACTTCCGTCATGCCGGCTTCTTCGACGGCTTCGCGGACGCGTTCACGGCTTTTGTCGCGATTGAGGATGGCGGTCTTGACCAGGCGGGCCACCGGACCGGGCGTGGCGTCGCAGATTGAAATGGCTTCCACCACGTTGTCGCGTTTGAGGACGTTGCGAACGCCGTTAAGAAATTCGATTGAATTGATCTGGGCGCGATGGCAATAGAGCCATCGCTCGATAAAGGCGACAAAGGCCACGGCTGCGGCGATGATAATGAGCCAGATCACCCAGCCGCCATTGCTTAATAGCATAGGCATGGGATTGTTATACGATTGCGCCCGCCAAGTTCAAAGACGAAAGTTTGTCATTGGGAAAAGATTTCGTGTGTTTTAGGGCTTCCGGCGTTATTTTTTGCGGGTGAAGCTGCTTTTTATTGGCGACATTGTGGGCCAGCCTGGACGCAAAGCCCTCCAGGCGTTGTTGCCGGTATTTTTAAGCCGGCATGGAGTGGATTTTGTGGTGGCCAATGGCGAGAATTCGGCCGGCGGCTCGGGAATCACACCCCGGACGGCCGAGGAAATTTTTTCGGCCGGAGTGGATGTGATTACGAGCGGGGACCATTTGTGGGACCAAAAGGAGGTCATGGAGTTGCTGGCGCATGAATCGCGGTTTTTGCGCCCAATGAACTATCCGGCGGATGTGCCCGGGCGCGGGTGCGGCATTTTTCAAGTAAATCCACCGCGGTCAAAAGCGATTCAGGTTGGCGTATTGAACCTGCAGGGCCGTGTCTTTATCATGCCTTCGCTGGATGATCCGTTTGCGCTTGCGCTGCTGGAAGTGAAACGCCTGCGCGAAAAGACAAAAATTATTTTCGTGGACTTTCATGCGGAAGCGACATCAGAAAAGATTGCGTTTGGGCGGATGCTGGACGGGCAGGTGAGCGCGGTGGTGGGGACGCACACGCACGTGCAAACAGCGGATGAGCAGATTTTCAGCGGGGGCACGGCATATTTAACTGATGCGGGCTTTACGGGGCCGCACGAGAGCGTGCTGGGCCGGGAGACGCAACCCGTTGTGCGGCGGTTCCTTACGGCGATGCCGCAACGGTTCGAGGTTGCCCGGGGGGGGGTCCGGCTGCAAGGGGCATTAATTGAGATTGACGAAGACACTGGAAAAGCGGTAAACATCCAGCGCGTATCGGAAGCACTCCTGGAGTAAAATTAGAATGCCGACAAAATATCGAGACGATGGGCGCCCATCAGCCTGGGCGCGCACAGAAAAACGATTGAAAATCATCCGCCGGAATCTCACAAGGTCCGACGCGGAGATCGGACGGATGTTTGGGGTGACGAGGGCCGCCGTATTCGAATTGCGAATGCGCTACGGCATCCCGAAGGTCCGCAGCAATACACAACACAAAGCGCGGCTCGTTGAGATGGCGGGAAAAATGCCATCGGGATTGACCATTACCGAAGCAGCGCACCGGCTCAACCTCTCGGAACAGCAGGCCTACTACTACGGCAGAAGCGCTGGTTACCGTTTCAAACGCAAGAAAGGGAAACACGAGCGCTCAGATTATTGGAAAGCCACGTTCAAGACGTTGAAGCCCGGTCTGACGCTTCGCGAGGTCGCCGCCAAACTCAAAATCTCGTACATTTACGCAATTCAGCTGTGCCAAAAACATAAGTATAAAACGCGGTGGTCCGGCAGTTCGCGCGCGCCGCGGCTGCCAGTCCGGACCAAGGGCCGATAGTCTTATTGATGGATGGCCATCGCGTGGCGCGAGTCAGGGCGTGGTCAAGCAACGGACACCAGCGAAGCGCGGTTGCAATTATGCTTTGTCTTCGGCGCGCGGCGCGGCGCGACCTCTCAATTCGATAAAACTTTCGCCTCAAGGGCTTATCGCATATCGTACCGGCCATGGATAACCAGGCTGATATTGCTCTGATTGGACTGGCCGTAATGGGCCGGAATTTGATTCTCAACATGAACGACCACGGCTTCAGGGTTGTGGCGTTCAATCGGACCGTTGGCAAAGTGGATGAATTTCTCGGCAATGAAGCCAAAGGCACAAAAGTAGTCGGGGCCCATTCGCTGGAGGAAATGGTGGCGGGACTAAAGAAACCGCGCCGTGTCATGCTCATGGTCAAAGCCGGGAAACCGGTGGACGAATTTATCGAGCATCTGCTTCCTCATCTTGAAGCCGGAGATATCATCATTGACGGCGGCAATTCGTTATTTCAAGACACTGATCGGCGGACCAAATACGTCGAGAGCAAAGGTCTGCTTTACATCGGCACAGGCGTCTCCGGCGGCGAGGAGGGGGCGCGGCACGGTCCGTCCATAATGCCCGGGGGTTCGCCCGCGGCGTGGCCGCACGTGAAAGAGATTTTTCAGGGCATTGCCGCGAAGGTGGAAGATGGAACGCCCTGTTGCGATTGGGTGGGAGAAAATGGCGCCGGGCATTATGTAAAGATGGTCCACAACGGCATTGAATACGGTGACATGCAGCTCATTTGCGAGGCGTATAACATCCTCAAAACCGGCCTGGGGATGGGCGCGCAGGAAATGCACGAGGTTTTTGCCGAATGGAACCAGGGCGAGCTGGATTCGTATTTAATAGAGATTACGCGCGACATCCTGGCCTATAAGGACGCCGACGGCGCGGCGCTGGTGGACAAGATTCTTGACACCGCCGGGCAAAAAGGGACCGGCAAGTGGACGATTCAAAACAGCGCGGATCTGGGCATACCCAT
Organism: Limisphaerales bacterium; assembly: GCA_050737335.1. Classification (GTDB taxonomy): domain Bacteria; phylum Verrucomicrobiota; class Verrucomicrobiia; order Limisphaerales; family UBA11358; genus UBA11358. The sequence goes on from JBOHXA010000186.1 coordinate 17,897, forward strand.
AACCCTGATAGCCGAGGCCGTTTATTCGCGTTGCGTTTCCGGACTGAAGGATGAACGGGTTAAAGCGGCGAGGAAGTTGAAAGGGCCCAGGCCGCTGTTGTCCGTGGCCAAAAATGATTCGAAGAAGAAGCAGTTCATCGCCGACGTCCGGGATGCGCTCTATGCGTCCAAAATCATCAGCTACGCGCAAGGGTATATGCTGATGCGCGCGGCCGCGGCCGAGTACAAATGGACCCTCAATTTGGGCGGCGTGGCCCTGATGTGGCGCGGCGGATGCATCATTCGTTCTCGATTCCTGGGGAAGATCAAGGGGGCGTACGATAACCATTCCAAATTGATGAACCTGTTGGTGGACGATTATTTTCGCGGGGAAATCAAGCGATGCCAAAAAGGGTGGCGCAACGTCGTGGGCGCGGCGGTCAAAAAAGGAATTCCGGTCCCGGCCTTTGGCACCGCGCTGGCTTTTTACGATCAATATCGCAGCGCCGTCCTGCCGGCCAATCTGTTGCAGGCGCAACGGGACTACTTCGGCGCGCACACTTACGAGCTGATTGATAAACCGCGCGGCCAGTTTTTCCACACCAACTGGACCGGCAAAGGCGGGACGACGGCCAGCGGCAGTTACACGGTTTAACGGTCCTTTTCATCACTGCGGCTCACCAATCCTGACACCAAATCTTCCGGGGAAAAATCTTCTTTGGCGTCGCGACAGCCTGCCGGGACATGGCCAATCGCCCCGCGATTTGTCATTGCCCGGGAGCTGACCTGGCGCAAATGGCCCGAACATGCCGGTTGACTTGGGTACGCAACGGGTCCATTTGCGCGAGAGCAAATTGTGCCTTGCCGCGGTGGCTTTAGCCGTGGCTGTCTATGAATTTGCGACATGGACTTTGGGCCGGCGCCGGACCACTGCTGCTCCAAGGCATTCCTCCTTACAAACTGGCGTGGAACATGAAATTACCGGGCGCCTATTTCGCGTCTGCCATGGGCATGGCGGTCTTCGGGCAGACCGGCGCGGGAATACATGCGACCTTAATTGTCGTCTGTTCTGTGTTTTTATTGGGACGTAGATTGTCCGGCGCCATTGCCGGTCCTGGCCGCCTGCGCCACATCGGGTGTGATATCGGCCAGTCCGGCGGTGCTTGGATTGGCGGCGCACGCCAATCATTTCGTCGTTCTGTTTGCAGTTTGGGGCGTGTTGACGTAAGCGGTGATTTAGCTGCCCTCTATTACCGGTCGTGTTCCCGTGATAAAAATGGGGACGATGAGTACAGGAC
>JBOHXA010000187.1:0-7040 GCA_050737335.1 Limisphaerales bacterium
TGGTATTGGCGCAGGCGCGGGTAGAAATACGCGAGCAGTTCCAGCGATTGCGTGCGGTTCCACAATTCCCAAAAGAGATAAATTTGCACCGGCACGGGCGAACCATGGTGAATAAAGGCTGATTGCGCGCCAGCCGGCGTAAGGTATGCATTGAGAATCTCAATGGCATTTTGCAGGTTGAGTTCGAGCAACCCAAGGCCGATAAATCCGGCGTCCCAGGTGTACAGGCAATCCCAAATTCGTCCCGGCGAGTAATGTCGAATATAACTGCGTTGGGTATAGATCGGATAGACCAAATTGGACAACGTGACCGCCGCCATGAGCTGCTGGCTGAATTTGAAATCTTCCCCGCCTGGAATTGAGGTGATTTTGTCCGCTGTCGCTTTTGCCGCTTGATAAATATTCTCATTGCCCGGATCTATCGGATCGAAACGCGCAAGGCTGTTCCGAACTTCGGATTCTTCGCCGGCGCAAATGAGCGCGTAGATAAGTTTCGTTGATTGGGGCGGGATGATGAACGGGTCGGAAAAGGCATGAACGAACAGAGAGTCCGGATCGCCCGCGTGGCCGTGCCGCCGGTCGCCAAAGATGCGGACCCGGGTGTCTGGGCCCGGCTCCGCTCCGAACGCGGCGTCCAGGCCTGACCATTTCAATTCCTGATGCCCCGCGATTGGAAGGCCCAGGGCAAATCCGTAAAATTGCGGAATGTCATCGTATTTCAAAAGGGCGCCGTTCGGAAGGGGGTCAATTTTCGGAACAGGACGCCAGGGCGTATCGAAAAAGCCAAGATCGTTCATCTGCTCATATTCAACCAGGGCAAAGCCATTCAAGGCCACCGCGGCGCCGCCGCGGGATACAAATTGAAATTCCAGTTCGCGGGCATCCAATTTTCCCAGAGGCAGCGCCACGGTGGAAAAGGATTCGCCGCCCCGAAAGGTGATGTCCGCTTCAACCGTGCCGGTCATTTGAAACGTGACACTTTCGCCCTTGTCCATCTGAAACCGCCAGACCAACGCCGCATTGGAAAAAGATTTTTTAAGGGCCGCGCGATAGATCACCAGGTCGCCCGCATCCAATCCAAAATTCTGCGCCACGACGGACCCGCCCACGCAATGGTGCCGTCGCTGTTCGCCGCGCCATAGGCCGTCTGGAACCAGGTTGTCCGTGGGACGGGGCCTGGCGAACCGCAAATCGGCATAGTCCAGGGCATGGATCCAAAGGGCGCCGTCAGGCAGCTCAAGGTCACTCAGGCGAATGGGTTCAGCGGACGATTCGCGCAGCGGCGGAAAGACGAGTTGGGACAAACAGTTTAAAGTGATCCGCTGAGGCTGAGCTGTTTGATTGACGCATTCCAAACGCACCAGCCGGCTATTTCCGGACAATTGAGAAAACGAAACATCTGTGTAGAATTGGTCCTTCCATATCGTTTCAAAGCGCATGGAATAGAAACGGAGGCCGGGGGCCGCTGCCCAGGGATGCACGCCGGAGGCATCCGTGACCGAAGGCAATCGCTTTTTCGCCGAAGGGTCTGACAGCAAGGGAAAAACGCTGAAATCAAAAGAGAGTCCGCGCTGGATGTCCGGGACATGCGAGATGCCGAAGTATTTTTTTGAAAATGGACCCCAATCCGGCAACGAGGGCAAATCGTGCGTGCGCGCGAGGCGTTTGAAATCAAACCGGCTTCCCGCCCCGTGAAAAATTCCAGCCAATGCCGGGTGCGGCAGGGCGAGCATGGCCGCGCCAGCGCCGGCAAGTTTGATGAAATCCCGACGAGGGAAAGAAAAAGCTGGACGCCGCCGGGACGATGGAATGGCGGCCATTTGTGAAATCAAGCCCTCTCGATGGGAATTTCGTTTCATAAAGTCGGAGTCTTGAAAAATTTGCTGTCGTTCGATTTGAACAATATCAACTCTGAGAATTTGCGCCATAGGCTATTTTTTCGGGGCCGGCTTTTTTCCAGAGGCAGCCAGGGTGGCGCCGCCTTGTCTTGACGATCCGGCGGTTTTCAACACCCTTCAAGGATGTATCGGAATGGAATGCCATTCATTCCGCGGGTGGCGAAGATTGATTTACACCAGGATTTATGTTTCAATCGGCCGGGACGAACGAGTCGGGATTAATGAATGTTCCTGCCATCATCCATTCAGGTTTAGGGAATCAATGATAGAAGTTTTTTCAAACAGTGACGAATTGGGCCGGGCCGCGGCGAGCGCGGCGGCGCAGACGCTGCGCCAGGCCATCGCGAGCCAGGGGCGGGCGCGAATTATCGCGGCGACCGGCGCTTCTCAAGTGTGTTTTCTCAAGGAGTTGACGGCGGCTTCAGGGATAGACTGGAAGCGCGTTGAGATGTTTCACCTCGACGAGTACGTGGGTTTGCCCATGAGCGATCCCGCCAGTTTCCGCCGCTATCTCCTGGAGCGACTGATTCAGCCCGCGGGCATCAGGGAATATCATTTGCTCGATGGCGAGGGCGACGTGGCGAAAGTGTGTCGGGAGGCAGGCGCGGAGTTGAACGTCGCGCCCATTGATGTGGCTTTCGTCGGAATAGGGGAAAATGGTCACCTGGCTTTTAACGATCCGCCGGCGGACTTTACCACGGATCAACCGTATGTAGTTGTAAAGCTGGATGAGAAATGCCGGCGCCAGCAGGTGGGCGAAGGATGGTTTAGAGAGCTTGCACAGGTTCCGAAATTGGCCATTTCGATGTCAGTCCGGCAAATTCTCAAAGCGCGAAAAATTCTTTGCATTGTTCCCGACAAGCGAAAGGCCGAGGCGGTGAAAGCGTGCCTGGAGGGCGAGATTAGCGCCACCGCGCCCGCTTCCATTCTCCGGAGCCATGCCGATGTCACATTTTATTTGGACAAAGATTCCGCGAGCCTGCTTGACCGCGCAACATCGGACCCAGGACGGCGAAAATGAAGATACTCCCGGGAGCGAATACCGAACCAAATTTGAAGATTGGCTTTCCGGGATTCCTTGACATGCAGGCCAATGGCTTTGGCGGCGTGGATTTCAATAACCCATCCGTGAGCGCCGAGGACGTCTCTGGCGCCATCCATGCGCTCCGGGCAACCGGCGTCACGCGCCTTCTCCCGACACTGATTACCTCGTCGTTCGAACGGTTCGCAAAATGCGCGCGGACTTTGGCCAACGTCCGATTACCCGAAATTGTGGGTATCCACATGGAAGGTCCATATATTTGCGCGGAGGCTGGCGCCCGTGGCGCGCACCCCCGCGAGCATGTGATCGGCGCTTCGATTGATGATTTTGCGCGACGGCAGGAGGCTGCCGGCGGACAGATACGGCTGGTGACATTGGCCCCGGAGGCGCCCGGCGCTTTTGAGCTGATCGAGCATCTCATCGCCCACGGCATTCGCGTGGCCATCGGGCATACGGCCGCTTCCCCTGAACAAATTCGTGACGCCGTCAAGGCCGGGGCGACGCTGTCAACCCATTTAGGCAACGGCTGCGCTCCTTCATTGCCGCGGCACCCGAATTTCATTTGGGAACAACTGGCGGCGGATGATTTGTTTGCCAGCTTGATTGTAGATGGTCATCATCTGCCTCCCGCAACGGTCAAAGTGATGGTGCGCGCAAAAGGAACCGAGCGCGTTTTCCTGGTCACCGACGCCACCGCGGCGGCGGGGTCATCTGCCGGCGCATACGAGCTAAACGGCGAACGGGTGGTATTGAGTGAAGACGGCCGGGTTTCTCCGCCCGGCAAACCGTGGCTGGCAGGCTCGGCATTGACCATGTGCCAGGCCGTGGCCAACACAGTAAAATTTACCGGGCTTCCTCTTGAGACGGTCCTGCCTATGGCCTCCACACAGCCCGCAAAATACTTGAATGTCGAAACCGTTGGAACGGTGACCGCGGACTGGGATTCAGTTAATTACCGTTTGTCAAACATCCATGTTTCCGGCGTATAAAAACAGAATCCGCGATTCCCGGAGTATTCCCTGGCAATGGAATGGCAACCCGGCAAGAGGCTTCGGATGCGAATAAAAATACCAACCAGCGGCTTGTTCTGGGCCATCGCGCTGTGTCTGACGCAGTTGCCCGGCGTCTGCCGCGCGCAAACCATGGATCTTTCCGGCAAATGGCATTTTCGCATGGGCGATTCGAGGGCAGGCACAGTAACCGGCGCCATTCATCTGCCCGGGACGCTATCGCAGGCGGCCCAGGGGACGCCGTTCACGCGGCGGCCGATATTGCCGGCGCTGCCGCCGGAGAATTGGGTCCCTCGCAAAGGGCTAACGTATGGGCGCGCGACAAATTACGCGGCTGAAAATTTTTCACTGATGCACTTGCGACAACGGTTTTCCTATATCGGCCCGGCATGGTATCACCGCGACGTTGATATTCCGAAAAGATGGGCCGGCAAAGACGTTGAGCTTGTGCTGGAGCGCGTGATATGGAAATCGCAAGTTTGGGTCAATGGCCAATACATGGGAATGCGAAACAGCCTTACGACCCCGCATCGCTACGAAATTGGCGCCGCACTGAAGCCGGGCCGGAATCAAATCACAATCTGTGTGGACAACAGCCGACAGTTGGCCATCGGCGACCCTCACGCATACACGGAACAATCCCAGAGCATTTGGAATGGCATCATTGGCCGCATTGCGCTGATAGCGCGCGACAAAGTCCGAATTGACACCCTTGCGTTGCGCCCTGATTTGGCGCACAACGCCGTCGAGGTCACCGTCAGATTGCACAACGGAACGAAAACAGAATCTGAAGGGGAATTATCCCTCCGGGCCATGTGTGACAGTTTCTTCGCCGCTAAATTGCCGGCCCTGACCCGCCACGTCGCATTGGCGCCCGGTGAGAGCGCGCGGACGTTTTCGTATTCGATGGGCACGAATTATGTGATGTGGTCGGAGTTTTCACCAAAGCTATACCAAATGCAGGCCGTTTTGAAGGATGCGCGTTATCATTCCGAAGTGAGCGACACATTTGGAATGCGCGAATTCAAAGCGGACGGGCATCAATTTATCATGAACGGTCAACCCACCTTTCTTCGGGGAACCGTGAATTGTTGTGAATTTCCGAAGACGGGTTACCCCGACATGACCGGAAAGCATTGGGGAAAAATATTTTCCACGGTCAAAGCATTCGGTTTGAACCACGTCCGTTTTCATACGTGGTGCCCGCCGGAAGCCGCCTTTGAAGCCGCGGACCGCGCGGGGGTATATCTTGAGGTCGAATTGCCCGATTGGAGCTTTGACATTGGCGGAAACAAGGCAGTGACGGATTTCTTTCGCAATGAAGGGGAACGGATGATTCGCGAATACGGCAACCATCCTTCATGGGTCATGTTCACCATGGGCAACGAGTTGAAAGGCGATTACACCGTATTGGACGGCCTCGAAAATTATTTTCGAAAACTTGATCCACAACTGCTTTACGACAGCACGACCTATCCTTCTTCGAAGGAAAGAGGAAAAATGCCCGAGCCTGCGGATGACTACTATATTTCCCAGGACACCAAAAACGGCCGCGCGCGCGGGCAGGGCATTTTTGAAAATACGGCGCCAAACACCGAGACGAATTACGAACGGGTCATCTCGTGTATTCCTGTCCCATTCATAAGCCATGAGGTCGGCCAATACTGCGTGTACCCCGATCTCGCCGAAATCCCAAAATACGATGGCGTATTGCGGCCGACTGCGATGGAAGCCATTCGCGCTGATTTGGTGAAAAAGGGACGGCTGGCAGAAGCGCCTGTTTATACGCGCGATTCCGGCGAGCTTGCGGCATTACTCTACAAAGAAGAAGTCGAGCGCGCCCTCCGAACGGGCAATCAGGCGGGATTTGAACTCCTTCAATTGAACGATTTTCCCGGCCAGGGCACTTCGACCGTCGGTTTGCTCGATGCGTTTTGGGACAGCAAAGGTTTGATTACGCCCGCGCAATTCCGAAAGTTTTGCGGTCCCGTTGTTCCGCTGCTTGTCATGCCCAAACGGGTTTTTCAAAATGACGAAACCTTTGACGCCGGGATTCGAATCGCCAATTTCAGCGTCGCGCCAATTACCAATGCAACGGTGATCTGGAAAATTTTTGACGGTCGAACCGAGATTGCGCGCGGCCGATTACGCATTCCTCTCATACCGATCGGCCATAACGGCGAGATCGGACGCATCCGGCAACCGTTATCCTCAATCACATGCGCGGCCAAACTTCGAGTGACGGTGGAAATAGCCGGAATACCCATAGCCAATGATTGGAATGTGTGGGTCTATCCGACGGATGAAACGGTCGCGCCAACGAATAACGTCGAAATTTTTCGAGACGCCGACGCGGCCTTTTTCAGCGCGTTGCAGGAAGGAAAACGAGTTCTCTTGCTTCCAAAGCGGGAATCTGTGAAATCACCGCTGGCAGCGCAATTCACGCCCGTCTTTTGGAATCCCGTCATGTTTCCGAACCAGCCCGGAACCATGGGAGCGATGATTCACGCGAAAAGCCCAGTCTTCGGCGATTTTCCAACGGACGACTGGACAGATTGGCAATGGTGGGAATTGTTGCATCATTCATTCGCGATTAATCTGGATGCGCTGCCCGCGCCCGTGGGCATGCCGTTTCGTTTCGTGGACAAATTCAATCGCAACGCGCTGCCTTGCGCCATTTTTGAAGCAAAAGTCGGCAAGGGAAAGCTCCTGGTTTGCACGCTGGACATCAGCAGCGATCTAAGCTCACGAATCGTCGCGCGCCAATTACGCCGGAGTATTTTGGAATATATGGGAGGAAAAACGTTTGAACCGCGGCACGAGGTGAGACCGGCCGAATTGAGAATGTTATTTCGCCAGCGCGACTTCTGAATTCATCGAGTGTCACGGCTCAGGCCGGCAGTTACCGATAGTGACAAAGGTACTACATTATTTGCATGGAACGCATTTCGGCCAGAATCGAACGAAGGCAGCTTGCGCTCTTGAACAAATGGGTGAAGACCCGTCCGGCGTTCTCGGTCAGCCATCGCGCGGGGGAAATCGGCGAGAGAGCATGCCTGGAGGTCCGCGCGACAATTCAAACCACTTCCA
>JBOHXA010000188.1:0-7846 GCA_050737335.1 Limisphaerales bacterium
GAACTCGATTTTGACACCCAGAATTTCGATTTGTTCCAAAACGGCGAAGAAATGGTGAAGGTGAATACCACCCAAAAACCCCCGGTTGACCCTGATAGCCCTGGGGCTCCGGTGGCCGCGGCTTTGCGCGCCATGTTGGGAGCGCCCCTCACTTACACCGTTGCCGCGGATGGGACTTTGGAAAAGATTGGCGGGTTTGCCGCCTTCACCAACCGCATCGCCGCCGCCGTGCCGAACGGGCGGCAACGCGCGAAGATGCAGGAATTATACGATGAGGATACGCTGAAGCGATACGGCGACTTTGCCGATACATGGCCAGGCCATCCGGTCAAAGTGGGCGACAGTTGGACCTCGAAAAAGGATGTCGCTAACGAAACCGGGGTGATGACGGTCAATGCCACTTATACTTTCAAGGATTGGCAGCGGCATGGTGGCCACAACTGTATGGATGTCCTGATCAACGGTGACATCACGACCAAAAGCGCCTCCGCGGCTGCAACGGGCGCGATCATTAAGGTCCGGAAAGGGACGATCACTGGAGAAGGCTGGTTCGACCCTGATCTGGGCGCATTTGTGGAAATTGACGACGAAACCGATCTGACGCTCGATATTGCCGCCCGACAAAGGAACCTTACCCAGCAGTTTAAGGAAAATATACAAGTCACGCTGCAAGGTATAACGAGCCAGTAATTTGGCAGGATGCCGGGCGCCAGTTCCGGGGCTGCTCCGCTTACCCTGATTGCAATGGAGTTGTTAAAGCTTGAGGCTAATCCGCCGAATCCGATAAATCCGACAGACCCCGCAAAAATTACGCTTTCAAAAACGGCGTTCAGGCATCAAACTCCATGTCTGTAACAATTTAACGGGCAAGCTCCGGCAAACTGAACGGAATCAATCAATGAAACACGTCATGAAAAAATTGTTTGTTGGGTTCTTTGTTGCGTTGTCAGCGGCGGCCGCGATTGGCATCGGCACGAATCAATTGGCTCTGATTCCTCTGCCGCAAAAGGTCGAGCAAATGGACGGCACGTTCAGCCTCAACGCCCAGACCCGCATCTACGCCGACAGGGCGTCGCTCAAGACGGCCCGTTTCCTGGCGCAACGGCTCCGCAAATCCACCGGCTTTCCGCTAAAGGTGCATTGGAACATTTTTGGCCGCTCGCCGCGGAATGCCATTCTCTTCACGACCAAAAGGGCCAATCGGTCCGTTGGGACGGAAGGGTATGATCTCACGGTTTCGAGCGATGGCGTTGTCATTCGGGCGCCAACACAGGCGGGCGTGTTTTACGGCGGCGAGACGCTGATGCAATTGCTGCCGCCGGAAATTTTTTCCACCAATGTGGTCGCGATGGACTGGAAGGCGCCGTGTGTTCAAATCGAAGATTGGCCGCGATTCCCGTGGCGTGGATTGATGTTGGACGTGAGCCGTCATTTTTTTAACAAGACGGAAGTGGAGAAGATTTTGGATGAGATGGCCTTGTATAAGTTGAACCGTTTCCACTGGCACCTTGTGGACGATGACGGATGGCGTCTTGAAGTGCCAAAATATCCCAGGCTGACTGAGATTGGCGCGTGGCGCAAAAACATCGTGTTGCAGCGGACACGTCGAACGGAGAGCGAGAAGACCGCGCATCCGGCCTGGGCCGCGGCCACGCCGGATAAATTTCGGGCGGATGGCCGGTACGGCGGCTATTATACGATGCAGGATATTCGCGAGGTTGTGGCATACGCGGCGCAGCGGCACATCACGGTGGTGCCTGAGATTGAAATGCCCGGGCATTGCGGCGAGGTGCTCGCGGCCTACCCACAGCTTGGTTGCTCAGGCAAGCCGTATGAGGTGGAAAAGCCGGGGCCATTCCATGTCGGGGTCCTGGACCCGGCGAATCCGCAGGTATTCACGTTTCTGGATACCGTTTTGGACGAGGTCTTTCAATTATTCCCCGGCCCTTACATTCATATTGGCGGCGATGAAGTGCCAAGACACGCGTGGTCTCCCTACGCGGATTGCCGGGCATTGATGCGGCGCGAAGGATTGAAAAATGAGGCGCAATTGCAAACATGGTTTACCAAACAGATTGTCGCATACGTCAGCGCTCACGGTAAAATTCCCATCGGCTGGAGCGAAGCGATAAGAGGGGGACTCACGACGAACCTGGTCGTGATGGATTGGGTTGGCGGCGGGAAGAAGGCGGCGGAGCAGGGGCATGACGCCATCATGACTCCCTCGTCGCCGGTGGACTATGCGTATTTTGACCACTATCAATCCACGAACCACCTGACAGAGCCGCGCGCCATCGGCGGCTATCTGCCGGTGTCCAGGGTTTATTCATTCGAGCCGATTCCGGAAGGGCTGCCGGCCGCATTGCAGTCGCATATTCTTGGCCCGCAGGGTAATTTATGGACGGAATATGTGGCATCTCTGCCGCATGTCCAATATATGGTGTTTCCGAGAGCGTGCGCCATGGCGGAGGTCGGGTGGTCGGCCAAAGATGCGCGCAATTGGGACGATTTTCAATGGAGGCTGGCTGTGGACGCGCAAAGGCTTGATGAACTGGGAGTTAATTATCGTCACACACCGCCCGCTTCCTTTGCGCGGGTGAGGACTGATTTTATTGGCGCGGACATTTCCTTGGATTACCCGGGATTTGCTCACTTATCCGTGGACAGTTTAGGCAAGGAACGGTTCCCAGGGATTAGCCTCGTGCCACCTTCGAATCCGGTTCCAAGTGTGGCGCGGCAAATCGGCGCACGGGTGGAATATCGAAGGCCGGGTATTTCGGATTCTCAACCGCCTCGATGGTCAATAGAAGTGGACAATGATGACATCGTGATCAAATCGCATTGGGCGGCGGACGACTCGCCTGAACCGCTGGAGCTAAACCTGGAGAATCGGGTATGCCATCCGACTCTATTGGGGTTAATGGAAAAAAGCGGGGCGATGCGTCTTCCCGCTCTCATGCACTTTGCAGATGAGGGAACTTTCAGAATCACCGCTGACACTGCTGACGCCGGGCCGTTGGGTTATTCGGCGACAAGGCGCACCGGGCCGGTGCATATTACGTTTCCGCCCGCGACGCGGGAAAATCCTGACGTGACCTATCGCTGGCAGGTGGTGGCGATTCATCCGGCTGTTCCGGGCATCGAAAGTGACGCGCGTTTCGACGGTTTCCGGCGCGATTGGCTGAATATATTTCAATACAGTCCGGAAAATAGGATGCTCGCCAACAATGTTACCAGCGACACCTGCGGATTTTGCTTTTATGAATATGGCGACCTTGCGCGCGTGACGCCGCCGCTGGCGGAAGGCGTGACCGCCCTTGACATGATCCGCCAAAGCCTGGACAGAATCATTGCCGGGGCTAGATGCTATGGGCTGTTTGATACGGCCAGGGACCCGCATCATCCCAAATTTGCCTCGGACACGCTGCCCTCCTTTTTGATTGCGGCCGATGATTATGTGGAAGGGAGCCGGGACAATGAATGGCTGAGGGAAAACTATACTCATCTCAAGGGATGGGCGGATGAAATGCTGGCGACTGACACCAACGGCGATGGGCTGATAAAATTTCCGTTGAGCGGAAATTCGGGTTCGTGGCCCTGGCCGATAAAATATCGGCCCGCGAATTGGTGGGACACGATTGGCTTTGGTTATGAGGACGCTTACGCCAACGCGCTGGCGTATCGCGCGTTGCGGGGAATGCGCGCGATGGCGCAACAGGGCGGGCATGTTGATGACGCGAATCGTTACGCGGCCGCGGCGGACAAATTGAAGGCGGTTTATTTTGACACATTTTATGATCCAAAAACAGGCGTGCTGGCGGGGTGGCGCAGCGCGGATGGCCAGCTTCATGATTATTATTTTTTGTGGGTCAATGGCATCGCGATTCATTACGGGCTCGTGCCAACAAAGAAACAGGCCAATGACATCATGGATCGGTTGCTCGCAAAGATGAGGGAAGTGGGTTACACAAACTTTGAATTGGGACTGCCGGGAAATTTGATTTCCGTGGCGCGAAAAGATTATGTGGATTTGCGCGTCCGTTTCGGCGGCGGCAAACGGGCGGACAACGCCGATGGTTTCCAAATTTACGAGAATGGCGGGGCGACGGCTTGTTTCTCATATTTCACCCTGGCAGCCTTATATGACCTGGGAAGAATTAACGATGGCGACCATATTCTCATGCCCCTCCTGGATGGATTTGCAAAAGGTGGTTTTCAGGGTTTCGGCAACAATGGCCTGAGCAAAGATTGGAAGATGTGGGACGGGACGTGCAAGGGCTATGAGGGGCTGCTTACGGACAATTATTATGCCTTGCTTGCGGTCATGGATCGCCAGGCGGCGCTGGAACGGGAGGCCAACTCTGTGACACGCCGAAACGAGTGAACCGGTTACAATCGTTTGCCGCTAAACCCGCCTTGCTAGCGGTGGCAGCGCCACTTTCGAAGAGTGCTATGCCTAACCGGTACGGCCGTTACCAGCGCGCCGACCCTGCCTTTTTCATGGAATGAAATTGTTGTCTTTTTTAATTTTTATTGTCCTGGCTTCCCCTGTGCTGGCGCAATCATCCATTACCGTCACCATCACCAATTTCCCGGGGTACGCCATTCCCGAGGATTTCAGCGGATTAAGTTTCGAGTCGGGACATCAAATGCCCGATAAGAACGGCGTTTCCGGCGACCTTTTCACGCCGGCAAATACCCAACTCATTACGCTGTTTCGGAACATTGGCATCCGCAATCTTCGGATCGGCGGAGGCACGGTGGACGGATTGAGAGCCGCGCGGCTGACTCACGCCGACATAGACAATCTATTTGGATTCGCCAAAGCCGCGAATTTGAAAGTGATCTTCTCCCTCCAATTGCTCAACGGCAATGTTGCCGATGACGTCGCAACCGCGCGCTATGTTTGGCGAAATTGCCGCGCAAATTTGCAGTGGCTGGCGATTGGCAATGAGCCGGATGAGCCGGACTACCGCTATCCGCCCTTTGGCAAGGGAACGGATCCAGCCATCACGAACTATTCGACTTATCTTGCAAAGTGGCGAACGTTCGCGATGGCGCTCACGAATGCGTTGCCGGGAGTTACGTTTGCGGCGCCTGACACGGGCGGCATCAGGTGGAACACAAACTTTGCCGATGACGAAAAAAATTCCGGCATGGTTTCGCTTTTTACCACGCACGACTACTTTGGAGGCCCTTGGGAGGGGCAAACCGCGGACAGTGCCGTGGGTAATATGCTGTCGCCGCGATGGGTCAATCACCTCTATGCGAAAGAGTTTCGCGCGCAGTCTCATGTGATTGCGGACGGCTACCCGTTTCGTTTGACGGAATTGAACGATTATCTGGGCGGGGTGAGGCGCGCCAGCGACGCGTTTGCCGCGGCATTATGGGCATTGGACGTGATGCATTGGTGGGCCGCGCATCAGGCTGCGGGCGTCAATTTTCACAACAACGAATGGCTTCTAACGGACACCGTTTACCTGGACAGGAGGAGTCACAGCTTTCAAATGCGGCCCAAGGGTTACGGCATCAAGGCGTTTGACCTGGGCGGTCACGGCGGAGTTGAGCCTTTGGCGATAACGAATACAAACGGCCGCAACCTTACCGCCTATGCCGTTGCAGATCCGACGAATCTCTTCGTGACATTGATCAATAAGGAGTACGGTTCCAATGGCCGCGAGGCGGCGGTCAGTATCAGACTGACCGGTTTTACGACGGGCGACGTTTCCGCGATGTATTTGACTGTGGCTGGCGGGAATGTCGAAGCCACGCGGGGTATAACGCTGGGTGGCGAATACATCACCAATAACGCCGTTTGGAAGGGGAGTTGGACACCACTGGGCACCGTGAGGGACAGTGAGTTTACTGTGAACGTCCCGGCCGCATCGGCGGCCATTGTTAAAATGGATGTTGTGCCGCACGCGCCATTTCCGTTGTCCCCGAATTGAACCGGGCCGTTTTCCCAACATTCCTTGCCCGGCTACCAACCGTCGTGCCTCCATCGCTAAAGGTATGGTTGGCAGGTCGGCACGAGCGGCAATTCTGGTGGCTGAGAGTCAATTTCCGATTGCATTTCCAAAGCCGTCACGCCAGCATTATGAGACCAAAGTTTTATCGGGCATGACAAAAAATCTTTTTCTTTTTCCCCTCCTGGCGGCGCTTGTTAGTGCCGCTCAATTTGGCACGGTGATGGACGCCGAAGCCAAACCGGCCCATAGCTTCGTCATTGGCACAAACGATTTTCTTCTGGACGGCCACCGTTTTCAGATCCGTTGCGGCGAGATGCATTCCATGCGAATTCCCCGCGAGTATTGGCGCAATCGTTTGCGGATGGCCAAGGCGATGGGTTTGAATGCGGTTTGCGCGTATCTCTTTTGGAATCGAATCGAACCGGAGCCAGGCAAGTTTGACTGGAGCGGCCGGGCCGACGCGGCCGAGTTTTGCCGAATCGCGCAACAGGAAGGTTTGTGGGTCATTTTGCGGCCTGGTCCTTATTCGTGCGCTGAATGGGAAGAAGGCGGACTGCCGTGGTGGCTCTTGAAAAATCCCCGCATTCACCTGCGGACTACCGACCCGGCCTTTATCGAGCCGGCGAAGGCGTACTTGCGTGAGGTGGGCAAGGAACTTGGAGCGCTTCAGATCACGCATGGTGGCCCCATTATTATGGTGCAAGTCGAAAATGAATATGGTTCGTACGGGTCCGATACCAATTACATGGGCGAATTGCGTCAAACCCTCCTGGACGCCGGCGTTGACGTGCCGCTGTTCGAATGCAATCCGGTGAGTGATTTGAGGCACGGTTATCGTCCGGACATCTTTCCGGTGGTCAATTTCGGTTCCAATCCAGCCAAAGCATTTCAAGCGCTGCGCGAAGTTCTGCCCCAAGGCCCTCTGATGTGCGGCGAGTTTTATCCGGGCTGGTTTGATACCTGGGGCCAGCCGCATCATTACGGCAATACACCGCAATTCCTGGCGGACCTGCAGTACATGCTCTCGCACGGCGAATCGTTCAGCATTTACATGGCGCACGGTGGCACGACGTTTGGGCTTTGGTCGGGAGCGGACCGTCCATTCAAACCCGACACCTCCAGTTATGATTACGACGCGCCGATCAGCGAAGCCGGCTGGCCCACGGAAAAATTCTACAAAACGCGCGAGCTATTTTCGCAATATCTGTTGCCGGGCGAAACTCTTCCCGACGTGCCGCCCACAAACGCGGTAATCGCTTTTTCGGCCGTTCCGGCTAAAGAGTGCGCGCCAATTTTTGACAATTTACCCAAAGCCATTGACGACACCACGCCGAGAACCATGGAAATGTATAATCAGGCGGTCGGTTGCATTGATTACCGGACGACGTTGGCCGCCGGACCGGCGGCGGAGCTATCGGTGAGAAGCATTCATGATTTTGGTTTCGTCTTTGTGGACGGCCGGCAAATCGGTGTCATGGACCGGCGCGCGGGAAATTTCGTGATGCAGTTGCCGGAGCGAAGCGCCGGGGCTACGCTCGATATTTTGGTGGATGCCATGGGCCGCATCAACTTTGGGCCGCAAAATGCGGATCGCAAGGGGATTCACGGTCCGGTGAAATTGGATGGCGTGGAACTTACCGGCTGGAAAATCTATACATTGCCGCTTGATCGCAAAATGCTCGGGCATTTGAAATACGAACATGCCAGGGCCGTAGGGACTTCCCCGGCTTTTTGGCGGGCAATCGTCAGAATTAAGAAGCCGGGCGATACATTTCTGGATATGCGTTCCTGGGGCAAGGGTGTGGTTTGGGTGAATGGGCATTGTATGGGCCGTTACTGGAACATTGGCCCGACTCAAACCATGTATGTGCCTGGAC
>JBOHXA010000189.1:0-25016 GCA_050737335.1 Limisphaerales bacterium
GGCGGAGAACTGGGGTTGGAACGGCCAAACGTTTGGGTGAGGCGGCAGCGCCACGGGGCACCGTTTGGTTCGCTAAGGCAGGGCTGCCGCTCTGTCCTATTTAATAAATTTTTGCATCGTTCGTAACGCCGACCCAGCGATGCTTATTCTATTCGCGCGAGCTTCCATGGTCGGATGATTGAAATTCGAGGCGGCGAGGCGGCGTCGGCACGCCACGACGGCTTTTTGACTTTATGAAGATCACAGTATTGGATGGCTACACTCTAAATCCGGGCGACAATCCGTGGGATGAAGTGGCCGGATTGGGTGGATTCACTTGTTTTGAGCGGACGCCGGTTGAACAAATCGTCGAACGGGCCTTGGACGCTGATATTCTACTTACCAATAAGGCGGCGCTCCCGGCCGCGACCATCAATCAATTGCCGCGGCTCAAGTTCATAAGTGTAACTGCCACCGGGTACAATATCGTGGATATAAACGCCGCCCGGGCACGCGAGATTCCGGTCTCAAACGTGCCAGTTTATGGCACGGACACAGTCGCCGAGTTTGTGATCGGCTCGCTCCTGAATTTTTATCGCCAGCCGGAATTGCACAGCGAACTGGTCAAAGATGGAGAATGGTCCCGGAGTGTGGATTGGTGCTTTTGGCGAACGTCGCTGGCTGAATTGGCGGGCCGCGCGATTGGAATTGTCGGTTTTGGCCGCATTGGACGCCGTGTGGGCGAACTGGCCGCGGCGTTTAAAATGCGCGTCCTGGTCAACAGCCTGTCGGGCGGGCAGCCGCCCCCCTACCCTGTTCAGCGGCGCGACCTTCCGGAATTATTCGCCGAAGCCGACGCCGTCACCCTGCATTGTCCTCTGACGGCGCAAAATACCGGCCTCGTCAACAAGGTATTGCTTGGCCAAATGAAACGCAGCGCCTATTTCATCAACACAGCGCGCGGGGCACTGGTCAATGAAGCAGACCTGGCGGAAGCGTTGCGTCAGGGAACGATCGCCGGCGCGGCCCTGGATGTGGTTTCAACGGAACCGATTGACCCCAATAATCCGCTTATCGGAGCGCCGAATCTCACGCTCACGCCTCATATTGCCTGGGCCACGCTCGAAGCTCGTCGCCGGCTCATGCGGGCTACCGCACAGAACATCACCGCTTTCCTCTCAGGCAAGCCGATTAATGTGGTGAATTAGAGATTGCTTTCGGCTTTTTTCCACATCTCGCTTTGATCCCGACAAACCAAAATGCGGAAGGCCCTAAAATAAACAACCCGATTGGCTCTGGAACCGGCACAATCGAAAGATAGTCCACATATTCCAATGGCGAGCCGCCGTAAGAGCCGCCATCATTTAGCCAGGGACGGGTAATCTCCAATGCAAAGGAGTGGTCTCCTCCGCCCAGCGCAACAGTGGCATCAAGCGTGCCGCGGATCGTCTGGTCGGAGTTAATCCCACCCAATTCGATATTCGTCACGGAATTTCCGTCAACCAGAAACGTAAATAAACCTGCGTCAGCATTCCCCAAACCATTCCCAAAACCACCAAAATAGAGAGCCGCAACGTCGGCCGAAATGACATACCGGCCCGCGGAACAGTCGAATGTTTGCTCGATTCCCCCTCCCTGCGAAGTATGACCCGTTGCCTGATTGTAAATGATTTCTCCCGCCTGAAATTGGGCCGCGTCAGATGCAGTCCCGGTACCGGCCACATCAAAGGAGACGACGTCGGGCAAGCCGGACCCGAGGCTGCCGTTTGGGGTTAAAAACGTTGTCCAATCGGTTAGGTTTCCGCTATCAAAATCACCATTAAGCAAGAGATTCTGAGCAAACAATCCAAGGGGAGCCACCGTAAGCAAGGCTATGAGAGGTTTAAGCCGTGACCATGCAGTTGGGAGGGAAGTGGTCACGAAGCAGATTTTTGGGCAAGGCGAGGAGTGAGGCGCGCGCATATCCCTCGTGGATCCGTAAGGGCCGAATGACGATGCCCTTGCCCGAAAAGATCGAGCAAACACGACCGGGCCCACTACATGGTTACGGTTAAGGGCGCGTGTTTTTCCGGGAATTCTCATTTGATCAACAATATTGTCATACGCTTTGCAAACAAAAGCAAGACTTTTTTTCGCGCTCCAGGTCAAAAGCTTCGTAGATCTGCGGTGGACCGCTTCGACAGGAAGGTGAACACCCGTTCTGGCCGGAGACGCGAGCCGCGCATTTTATGGGGAAACGAGGGTTTGGAAATCGCCCCGGTCGCGTAGTGAATTGAAGTCGGCTGCGGCGCGCGCGGCGGCACGAATATCGAAGGCGTCCGGATTGGCTCGAAGCCGCATGTCACCAAGCTCAATGGCAATCCTCAAGTTTTTTATCGCCTCGTCGTCCTCTCCCAATCGCGCCTGCAATCGCGCCAGGTCGAAACGTGTCTCGGGGGATTTTGGGACGGCCATCATCAGTTTTTTAAGAGTCGTTGCAAGGTTGGTATAATCGCCGATACTGGCGAAAAAATGCGCGGCGGCGCGGAGAACCTCAGCCGAAGCGTCCGGGCGGGAAAGCGTTTGCTTCACTATTTGAGTGGCGCGATTTGTTTGGTCCATTTTCAGGTAATAACCGGCCAAAGAAAAAATATTTGAGTTATCCGAAGGATTTGCGCGCGCCTTTGCTTCCATGGCTAACGCCTGGCTTTGATTATGAGGCCTGGTCGCGGCTGTCTTTTTGAACTGTTCAAGATTTCTGATCAGGTCGGGCAGCAACGCGTTGGTGGGATCCACCGAGAGACATGTCTTGGCGACGGTGAGGGCGTCATCAAACCGATTCGTTTGCGTCAAAAATTGGACATAACGGAAGACCGCTTCCGGCAAATCGGGACATAATGCCAATGACTGGCGGAACGCGAAGTCAGCCTCGTTGTACATGCGTTGCCTTTCCACCGCGCCGGCGGCATATCCGGCGCGCCACGCATAAAGTCCGGCGATGGAACAGCGTTCCTTTGAAAACATCCTGTATGAGTTGGCGTTCTGAACAAAGTTTGTATCGCCGGCGAACCCGCTGAAATCGTGCCGAACAAAAATCTTTTCAGCGAAGGCCGATACATCTGTCACGGATGTTTCATTGTTCAGCCAGTCGCCAATCATGGGTGCAACGACTTTTACCCAGTAATCGTGATCGCGCTGGACGGCGCCATCGGATAATCTGGCGAGCGGTTGGCGATTCAGCTTAAAAATCAGGCCGTGCGGTTCCAGATAGGGATACATCCAGGCCAGAGGAAAGCTCTCTTCAATATAAAACTCCCGGTCCGGATTACGGTCGAAAATAATCCTTGCGAGCAGCGCGTTTATTGCCATGACCGCGACCTGGCCGGTGACTCGCAATTTGCCCGTGACGGGGTCTATGGTGGCCAGCTCGCCCGGCTGCAATTGACCTTTTCGCATTCGGTCCTGAACGTCCTGATAATAAACTTGAAAACATTTTTGGGAGTCGCGCGTTGTCGGGATATAGATTTTCTCACCGTACATTGAGCGGAGATAATTGAGGTCAGCGGCGTCGGCCAGCGCGTTTTGAGTAATCGTGAAGAAAGGGCTGCCGATTATTTGCGATTTCTCCGCGGCGGTAATGATAAACCGCCCCGGGTCTGTCCCTCCGAAATAAATGGCGCCGGGAGGAATTGATTGAATGATGCCGTTAGCGTAGGCGTTAAAATATTTTTCCGCTCCATTGTGAAATTGGTCCTCGGCGCCAAAGGTTTCGAGCACAGGCTGCCACCAGCTTTTATGATAGATGGGGCTTGCGGTCACCCAAAATTTAATCTGGTTATAATCATTTGACGCCGCCTCCCAGTTTCCCTCCTGAATCGCGGAATAAAATGACTTGAACTCCGATGGCAATTCATCGGGCGAAGACGCGAGGGATCGCGCTTGTATTTCCTTTTGCATGGCGAATGATTTTAGGGTAGCAGGTGTAACGGTAATGGGGCTGCCGGCGCTGACGTTCGATTGGTGTGGGCCGGAAGAAGCAGATGGTTGCGCCGTCGCGCACAATGAAAAGAAGGAGAGCGCAAAAAGCGTCAATGCGGCGCCGAAGCGGGTGAACCATGAGTCGAACGACTTTTCGGCTATTTTTAATTTCTGATTCATTGAACGTTCCACGCCCGCGTTCGGCTGATTGCAGCAAAGAGAGCAAGCGTTGTCAATTTCACCCGTCAGGAATCGGGCGGATGCCATGTCATCCGGCGCAAACAGTTTGCGCCAGGGCAAACACTGGAAACAAACAAAGAGCCGCGAGCTTGATCGAACGAGGAATCAGCATGAGAGAGGGCGCGGGGTGTCTTGCCATGCCCCAATGCGGCAATAATTCAACACCCGACCTTTTATTCGGCGATCGTTTCAATTTGCGCATTGGTCACTGAGAACGGGGCGATGCCGGGCGTGATAATTTTTGAATGGATGAACCTGACATTTTGCGCATCATAAACGCAGAAGGGTCGGTGAGCCGTTATACAAACATTTTCCAAAACAACGTTGCTGACGGACATTTCCGGCAATCCCCAGATGAGGCCCGCCGTGCCGCCGGGCTGCACAGTGGCGGTGATATTGCTAAATAGGATGTCGCTGTAGATGGGCGTGCGGTCGGTGACCGGCCCGGCGGGATAACTGGCTGCGATAGCCGGGGCCAGATCAAATAAATGCCGGTATTCCCGGTTTTTGGCCATGTACGACGCGTAAATCAAAATAGGGCAAACGACATTCGTCATGCGCAGATCCACATACTTCAGGTCGTGGACATAACCGCCACGATCCCGGTCGGACTTGATGCGAATTCCCTGTTCGGTGTTGTTGAACGTGCAGTTAATGACGGTGATATTGGAGACGCCGCCGTACGTGCCGCTGCCAATCGAAACACCATGGCCGTAACCATAGGTGCAATTGGTAATCAGGACGTCAGACGTGCGCCCGCCACAGGTGAAATCGTCGTCTCCGACGCTCACGTTGCAATTTTCGATCAGGATATTTTTCCCGGAGACATCGCACGCGTCTGTATTGTGCCCGGGATTGACGGGGTCGCTGGAAGGATTGGCGCGAATAGTGACCCCGCGCACAGTTACGTCCGACGCCCTGCTGATGGCAATGTGAAACATGGGTGAGTTCGTCAAGGTGACATTCTCGATGAGGACGCGATCGCATCCAAAAAGACGGATCATGATTGGCCTGCGCGCTCCCCGCCGGCGCGCATATGGCCACCATGGAATCCCCTGGCCGTTAATCATGCCTGAGCCGCTGATGGCGACGTCATGCAAGTCCAAGCCGCTGATAAAATTTTTCGGGTTGACGGTCCCGCCGGGATATTTATCCAGCGGCAGCATGACCAGGGTCGCCCCATCGTCCAAATGCAAATTGACATTGCTCGCAAGATGAATCGGGCCCGACAGGAAAGTACCGCGCGGGACCTCCACTGTGCCGCCGCCAGCCGCGCCGGAGGCGTCAATGGCCGCTTGAAGCGCGGTGGTGTTGGTGAAAATGCCATTGCCCCGGGCGCCGTAGCTCATAATATTAAAATTACCGGAGGGGATAACCGGCAGGCGCGGCGCGGCCCACGCGAGCGCGGAATGGCACGGAGCCAATATGATCGCGCAGGCAAGGACAAATAGCTCGCGGACTTTTTTTAGCATTGATGAGCGCTGAACCGGAAATAATCCACATCCACGCAGCCGTTGGGTCCGGTTCTTTTTCGGCTGACACTGTACAACCCGATTTTTGCGCCAATCCAAACGCCCGGCTGGGCCTGAAAAACTTCAGGCACAGTCATGGAACCTTTGGAGGTGACGAAGCTGAAGCGGGACAAGCCGCCATCTTCCACGCCGGCCCGCAATTTGATGCGTGACAACACATTTTCGTGGATAAATTTTTGCATGCCGTCAACCCGCAACACCAGCCGGTTGCCGGATGCGGTTTTTTCCACGGAAAAACTTGCGGACGATTTGCCCGCCACAATCAAGCCGGCTGCCTCGCCGGATTGTTTGGGCGCGAAGTTGAAGAATGTCTCGACGGTGAAACTTCGCGCGGGAAACTTTTGCAACAACAAATTCGGCTGAGTCGAGAGGTTTCGCCGGGACGCATACTGCGGATATAATCTGAGCCATCCTTTGCGTCGGCGCAGGGAATACCACGGCTTCTTATGATTGGCGTGCCACTGCCATTGCAGCCCCAATCGAGTGGAATTAAATTCATCCGACGTTTGGGGAGTGACACGGGCGCCATTCGCAATCGGCTTTGCGCAATGCAGCATCGGCTCTCCGATCCCGTTCCGGTTTTGGGCGCCCATGAGCGGCCATTGGTCCCGCCAAACGACTGGCTGCAAATGGCAAACGCGTCCGTAAATGCCGGCGTCCTGGAAATGAATGAACCACCAGGAGCCGTTTGGAGCGTCGAGGAGTGCGCCCTGGTGGGGGCCGTTTATGGGCGTGCTGCCCCGGCTTAGGACAATCTTGTCCTCATAAGGACCGTAAATATGGCGCGAGCGCAAAACGGTTTGCCAGCCACCAGGCACGCCGCCGGCGGGGGCAAGGATGTAATACCATCCGTCCTTTTTTAAAAATTTGGGGCCTTCGATAATCGGATGTTTTTCCGGCTGGTGAAAGACGATTTTGCCCGGCCCCAGCAACCTCGAACCGTCAGGCGCCATGGGCCGAACGCGCAGCATGTGTCTGATACGCGCGCGGGAATACGAATAGGCGTGAACGAGCCAGGCGCGGCCGTCGTCGTCCCAAAGAGGACATGGATCAATCAGGCCCTTCCCTCGTTGCAGCAGATGCGGCTTTGACCATTTGCCCGCCGGATGGTTGGCAGTAATGACGTAAATGCCTTCATCGGGCATCGGAAAAAAAATCCAGAATTTCCCGGCATGAAAGCGAATGGCCGGCGCCCAAACACCGCATCCGGGCCGCACCCTGGCATATCTCAAGTGGGGAAGGTTTTCCAAAGCATGGCGGATGATGCGCCAGTTCACCAGGTCCTTCGAATGCAGGATCGGCAAACCTGGCGTGCAATTAAAACTGGACGCCGTGAGGTAAAAGTCATCGCCGACACGGATGGCATCCGGGTCGGAATAGTCGGCATAGATTACGGGGTTCCGGTACGTGCCATTGCCGCAATCCGGCTGCCACGGAAAAGCGGCCGATTCGGCGGCAGTTGCCGGAAGTTGAGTTGAAGCCGCGTTCCGCATAAGAAATCATTCGATGACCGCTGGTTTGACCTCCGGGACGCCGAGTTGAAAAATGATCCAAGCGACCACATAGGCACTGCCGCAGATTAACATGATATTTTTATACGAGCCATCACCCTGGAGAACGTGGCCCACCAAATAGAAAAATCCCATGGACATAATGGAAGCCAGCGTGCCTCCGAGGCCGACGACTGACGCCACAGCGCCTTTGGGAAAGATATCCGCCACGACGGAATACATCGTGGCCGACCAGCCCTGGTGCGAGGCCGCGGCCAAAGCAAAGAAAGCCGCCGCCAGCCAGACGCTTTCCACTCGGGGCGCAAAAATCACCGGCAACGTGCAACAGGCAAATAAAAGCGTCGAACCCTTGCGCGACCAGTTCAGGGACCATCCGCGTTTTAATAGCCATGCCGATAAGCCGCCTCCGCCGATGCTGCCAACGGCTGTGATGGCGTAAATGACAACCAAGGGCGGTCCGAATTGCCTGAGGTCCAGATGAAATTTCCTGTTAAAAAAGTCGGGCAGCCAAAATCCGTAAAACCACCAAACCGGTCCCACCAGCACACACGTCGCGTAATAGGCCCACGCCTGGCGGTATCTTAATAAATCCACCCAACGAATTTTTTTCGCGGCTGCCGTTGCCGCGCCGCTTTGGATATGGGCAAGTTCCCCGGCGCCGATGCGCGCGGATTTTTCCGGCGGGTTATAGAGCGCAAGCCAGAATCCCAGCCAGACAAGATCGGTGCAGGCCAAAGTAATGAAGGCGGCCTGCCAGCCGCCAAAATACGCGACAATTAGCGGCACAAGAACCGGGGCAAATATGGCCCCCATATTCGAGCCCGTGTTGAAAAGTCCGGTTGCCACCGAACGCTCCTTCGCCGGAAACCATTCCGCGACCACCCGGATGGCGGTCGGATAGTTTCCTGATTCTCCAAGACCCAGCGCAAACCGCGCCACCGAAAAACCACCCACGGTACTGCAAAAGGCCTGCGACATTGCCGCGCTGCTCCACACCAAAACTGAGAGCCCATAGGCGCTTTTGGCGCCGATCCAGTTGATAATTGGTCCGAAGAGCACCTGGCCGATGGCATAAGCCCCCTGGAATAAAATGGCCATCCGGCTATAATCCATTTCTGTCCATGAAAACCTTTGAGACAGGAGCGGTTTTAGCAACCCAAGCACTTGCCGATCCATGTAATTTACCGTGCAGGCAAAAAACAGCAGCGCGCAAATGACCCAGCGATATTTTCCAGTCTTTTTCAGGGCTAACGAATTTTTTGGACCTGTGAGTATGCCATTCATCGAACCTGAAGCTGAGCTAAATCATTGGCCTTAAATACATGCGGAATCTCCGGCGGCTTTGAAACTCTGTAAATTTTAGCGGAAAGCTATCCATTGAAGCGCCATTTGTCCACTTTCAGAAGCATCAAATTACTGCAAAAGACACTGAAAAATATGACTTGCCATTCCGCCGATGGACTTCCGGGCATCATAAACCGTCACAATGGAAGGGTTGAACATGTCGTCCGTTGTTGCCGCCTCAGTACAGGAATTTCATGGTTTTTTGCCGAAAGTCACAGAAAATTTTGCCCGCGGGTCAGTTATTGTTTTCGCGGACAAAAACCGGCACAAGCATGAATAGATTGAATCATCTGGATCAAGTCTGCAAAAACGTCTGTTCCCTGGCTATTACTGTAATGGCGCTGTGTGCCTTGGACGCTTCCGCCGCCGAAGGCAATATTCATGTGGCTGTTCCGATCATCCCAGCCAGGAGCGTTAACCTGACAAATTTCGACGCTGTTGGCGATGGAGTCGCATTGAATACCAAAGCATTTGAGGAAGCGATAGCCGCCCTTTCGGCTAAAGGGGGCGGTGAATTGATTGTGCCGCCTGGTTACTGGCTGACCGGGCCGATTCGATTGAAAAGTGATATCAATCTCCATTTGGAACGCGGCGCTCTCATCCAGTTCTCCCGCGATTTTCATCTTTATCCATTAGTCGCCATCAATATGAAAGGTGAGAACGCGGTGGATTCAACTTCTCCAATTTCCGGCATCGGCCTGGAAAACGTTGCGATCACCGGAGAGGGCATTATTGACGGCGGTGGAGATGCCTGGCGGCCCGTCAAAAGAGAAAAGCTTCCAGTACCAGAATGGAGAGCGCTGGTTGCCTCGGGCGGCGTCGTGGATGCGCAGGGCGCCACGTGGTGGCCCAGCCGGGATGCGATGGAAGGGAACAGAGTTGTTGCTTTGCTGGAAAGGACCAATTGCCTGGACCCGGCGGAATATGAGCCAGCCCACCAATATTTGCGCCCCAAAATGGTTCGGCTAATCGGTTGTCATAAAGTATTGCTTGCGGGCGTGACGTTTCAAAATCCGCCCAGTTGGACGCTTAATCCAGCTCTTTGCGAAGACGTCACCATCCAAAATGTCAACGTTCATAATTCGTACGCCGCGCAGAATAGCGACGCGCTGGATGTGGAATCCTGCAAGCGGGTGAAAGTCCGCGATTGCACTTTTGATGCCGGAGATGATGGGATTTGCCTCAAGTCTGGCAAAGACGCGGCCGGCCGCCGCAGGGGCGTCCCAGACGAAGATATCCTGATTGAGGGATGCGTTGTTTACCATGCCCACGGCGGCTTTGTCATCGGCAGTGAAATGTCCGGCGGGGTGCGCAACGTCTGCGTGAACAACTGCACATTTATCGGCACTGACAATGGCCTGCGCTTCAAAAGCGCCCGTGGCCGCGGCGGCACGGTCGAGAAGATTTTCATTTCGAACGTGCGGATGGAAGATATCCTTGCTAACGCCATTGATTTCGAGATGTTCTATGAGAAACAGGCCGGCGCGCGCCAGGGCGCCAATCCGCCGGCGGTCAACGCAGGCACGCCGCGGTTTCGTGATATCCATATCGAAAACATGGTATGTCGCGGCGCGCATCGCGCCATGGTCCTGGGAGGATTGCCGGAAATGCCGCTCCGGGATTGTGTCCTAAAAAATGTCAGTATCAGCGCCCAATTTGGCGCTTTTGTATTCGATGCCGAGAATATCCGATTCGACAATGTCCATATTGACCAGGCTTCGGGAGAGCGATTGAAGCAAACGCGGGTAAAGAATTCATTTCTCGAGGTCGCGCTTTAGCGTTCTCCGGGCCGGCTATCTTTCAGATTCAATGATGAAATTATTTTTGCTTTTTTTAACAATCACCGCCTGGACGCTAAAAACTTACGCTGCGGTTGATGGATATCGGTTCGTTCGCGGGTATGACGCGACCTGGCAGACGCCGGGCACAAATGAGAATGATTCCATGCCGATAGGCAACGGTGATATCGCCGCGAACGTGTGGACCGAGCAGAACGGCGATATCGTGATGCTCCTGGCCAAGGCCGACGCATGGACCGCGTTGGGCAAGCTCGTGAAATTGGGCCGGCTGCGCATCCATTTGGAACCGAACCCTTTCGTCGGTACAGGCACTTTCAACCAGACGCTGGAGCTGGAAAATGGCAGCATCGAAATCAGTAATCCCGACAACGCGGTGCGGATTTGGGTGGATGCGAATCATCCGGTAATGCGCATCACGGCCAGCTTGAAAGAGCCGGCTCTGTTTCGGGCCAATTTGGAACTGTGGCGGACCGCCCATTCCCTGCGCGGCCCTTCGCCGGATAAGGGTGGGATGTACGAGATCGGCAGCGACGCGATGCCTGTTGATTTTGAGGCCGACACCGTCCTTGCGTCTCCGGCAAACCGGATTACCTGGTGCCATTACAATACCAACAGTATTTACCCGTATGTCCTGGAGCATGAACATCTCGGGAATTTGATGTTGAAATATTCCGACCCCCTTTACCATCGTTGTTTTGGCGCAACGCTAATCGGCAGGGGCCTGAAAAGCGTGGACGGACGGGCTTTGGCTTCCACGGTCCCTGGCCGGACTTTTAACTTGGACTTAATCGCGCTGACCGAAACCAACGTCGCTTCAGTGCAGGCCTGGCAGGCGGATTTGGATGCGCTCGTTGATGCGATCGAACCCATGAGCCTGGCGGCGGCCTGGCGCGCCCATCAGCAATGGTGGCGCAGCTTTTGGAACCGGAGTTGGATCCATGTTGATGGAGATTCGGAAGCGCAAAGAGTATCGCGCGGCTACGCCATCCAGCGCTATATGATGGCCTGTTCCTCCCGCGGCGCTTATCCCGTGAAATTTAACGGCGGCCTTTTCACAGTCGGCCATGATATGCCAGCCGGTATGGACTCGTCCCCCGCCAATCACAATCCGGATTTCCGCGCGTGGGGCAATTGCTATTGGAATCAAAACAATCGCCTGCTCTACTGGCCTTTGATCGCCACCGGCGATTACGACCTGCTACAACCCTGGTTTAACATGTATCTCAACGCGCTCCCTCTGGAAAAGGACCGCGCGCAAATTTACTATCATCATGGCGGCGCATCTTATCCGGAAACGATGTTCTTTTTTGGGTTGCCGAGCTTACACGACTTTGGCTGGAACAACCCGAGTGACACGATTCAAAGCCCCTGGCAGCGCTATCACATTCAGGGTTCATTGGAGGTCATTTCTCAAATGCTGGATTATTATGATAACACGGACGATGCCGATTTCGCGAAAGAGGCGCTCGTCTCCTTTACCGACGCCATCGTCACATTTTACTATGAGCATTACCCGCGGGATGCGGACGGGAGAATCAGGATTGCGCCGGCTCAATCTCTCGAAACATATCAATTGACCGCGGTCGATCCCACGCCCGATGTCGCCGGCCTGCGCTCGGTAATTCCTCGCCTTCTTCGATTGCCCCACGCCTTGACCACCTCCGCGCAACGAGCGGCCTGGACAAAAACGTTTAACGTTCTTCCACCGATTCCACTCGGGCGCGCCACGGCCCGGGGAAAAATACCACCATTTGGCAAAGGCGCGACCAATGGGTTGCTCACGATCCTGCCCGCCCGGGAATATGGCCGAACTCACAATTCAGAAAATCCCGAACTTTACGTCACGTTTCCCTATCACCTCTTCGGAGTTGGCAAACCGGGCTTGCAATTGGCCAGGACTGCTTATGCCGCCAGGCGCTTTCCGCAAAAGACCTGCTGGGGGCAGGACGGGACCGAGTCAGCCGTTTTGGGACTCACGGATGAAGCGCAAAAGACCGTAATCCGCGAGTTTTCCAATTTTGGCAATGAACGATTTCCATGGTTCTGGAAGCCGGCGCATGATTGGATTCCTGATTTGGACAATGGCGGTTCGGGCATGATTACGCTACAGTTAATGGTCATGCAGTGTGACGGCAAACGCATCATCCTCCTGCCGGCCTGGCCCAAAAATTGGGCCGTGGATTTCAAATTGCACGCCCCGCACCAGACCACCGTCGAAGGCTCCGCGCGGGAAGGAAAAATTACCCGCCTTCGCGTCACGCCCGAATCGAGAAAGAAAGATGTCGTCGTTTGGAACCCAATTATGCGACGAACCACTCCGGTGAATGGATCATGAAAAATTCCCAACCGATTTTCTTTTGGCCGTTTATCGCGTCGCTTGCGTTGCTGACGATTCCATGCGTTGCCTTTGCCGGAATTCCGTGGCCGGCCATCAATTACAATAACATTATCGTGGTGACGAATCCCGCGTATGGCGCCCTTGGGGATGGAGTCACCACCAACACGACGGCGATACAAAAAGCCATTGATGCGGCAT
The DNA here is from genome assembly GCA_050737335.1 of Limisphaerales bacterium. Classification (GTDB taxonomy): domain Bacteria; phylum Verrucomicrobiota; class Verrucomicrobiia; order Limisphaerales; family UBA11358; genus UBA11358. Next base: position 12,899 of record JBOHXA010000189.1, read on the forward strand.
TTCTTGGTGGTATGACCAATGGTTATAGCGGCGGCGTTGTGGAAATTCCCCCCGCTCCAAACACGTACCTGAGCGGACCGCTGACGCTATCCAATTGCGTGGATTTGCAAATAGATTCAGGCGCGACACTTCAGATGCTGCCTTATAAAAGTTATCCAGGTGGCACGAATTCGCCGACCGATTTTATCGCCGCCTCGCAGCTTCATGACGTGGAAATCAGCGGCTCAGGTACCATTGACGGCCAGGGGGCGGTCTGGTGGGCCACGAATAACCTGGTCTCCGGCGGCATGAACCGGCCCAAAGCCATGTTCGCTCCCAGCGGTTGCCTCCGGGTGCTGGTCCGCGACATTACGCTTCAAAATCCGCCCAACACGCATATTTCCTTTCGTTCCTCCAACCACGTGCCTTGTGGAGATGTGACCGTCACCAACGTCACCATCCATACGCCCGACGGCACGCCCAACACGGACGGCATAGATATGTCGGCCACGAACGCGCTCGTCGTAAACAGTTACATCAGCGACGGCGATGATCACATCGCCATGGGCGATAGCGCGGCGTTCGACCACGATATTACGATCACTAACTGCTTTTTTGGGACCGGGCACGGGGTTTCAATTGGCAGTTATACGTCAGGAGGCCTGACCAACCTGCTGGTCATCAATTGCGCCTGGAGCGGGTCGGAAAACGGGCTGCGCCTGAAATCCGAGCGGGGCCGCGGCGGCCTGGTGCAAGGCCTGACTTACGAGAATTTGAGCCTGACCAATGTCCAATGGCCAATCCTGTTTTACAGCTATTACAATTATGGTGAAGGGCAACTCTCCGATGCTACGCCTTACATGGCGGCAACGGGCGCAATTCAATCAATCACTTCCTCGACCCCAATCTGGCGCAATATCACCGTGAGTAATTTTACCGCCACAACCGCCAGTAGTTATCCGGCAATGATGATTTGGGGCCTGCCCGAAATGCTGATTTCCAATGTCACTTTGGAGGACGTGAACATCAATGGTTCCGGCGGGGCCAAAACATGCGAATTTTATTACGTGACCAACTTCCAATTATTGAATTCTCAGGTTTCCGTCTCCGCTAAAGCGCCAACGTACACTTTTTATGGCGACCAGATGGTCGTCAGCAACAGTCAACCCGGCGCGGCTCTGGCCACGCTAAACGGCCTCAGCACTAACGGCGTTGGAAATTCTATCACCTTTTACAATGCCCCGGCTGCCCTCCAGAATACCAACGCCATCGCTGGCGGCGCGCTCGCTCTGGGAGCCGGCGCATTTACCGTCAGCAATAACCTCTCGATGCTGCCCGAAACGGCTTTCGATTATCAACTCGGCACGAGCGCCGCGACAATGGTGGTAAAAGGCAGCCTGACTCTGGGAGGCAAGGTGAACATCTCCTCCGGAAGCGGTTTTACCAACGGCGCTTACACGTTATTCACTTACAGGGGCGCTTTGACGGGAAACCTGCCCGCGCTGGGAACCGCGCCCCCCGGCTATAATTACGCCTTTGATACCGGTCAGGTTGGACAGGTGGACCTGGACATCACTTTGCCGGCGCCCTCCGCCCCCGCAAATCTCAAGGCTTTGGGAACAAATCTTTTGGTTGAGCTTCAATGGCCAGCCTCCCTGGGGGCTTCCGGCTACGACCTGATGCGTTCCACCACCAACGGCGGACCTTATTCAGTCATCGCCATGCCGGCCGTCACCAATTATTCGGATACAGCGGTCAATCCCGGCGCCACCTATTATTATGTCGTTGCGGCCACTAATTCTTCCGGCATCAGCGGGGATTCCATCCAGGCCAGCGCCGTGCCGCTGCCCTCGCTCAACCCAACCAATCTCACTTTCCATGTTGCCGCAAATCAATTGGAGCTTTCATGGCCGGCGGACCACCTTGGCTGGCAATTGCAAGTCCAGACCGACAGTTTGAGCAGCGGTTTAGGAACCAATTGGGTCACCGTTCCGGACTCCGCCAGCAGCACCGGGACGAACATGGCGATCGCTCCAACTGACGAAAGCGTCTTTTACCGATTGGTTTATCCGTAGGCAAAACACATCCGGAACCCAAAACATGCGTCCAAATCCGTACGAGCGAAAATGTTCCGCCGTATTCGACTCTTCGGTGACGAGGTGGGCGGGGCAACGAGTCTCTGATTTTCTTTGAATTTTGAATAGCCTGAGCCGCGCGAGTGAGCGACGCTTTCCTGAGGGGATGCGATGCGATGACGGAATAATTCCGGCAGTAAGATTGGCGTTGCCTCAGGACCGGCTGAGGGCGCCGTAAAAAATTTGAGGGCCGTTTCGTCGAGATGGATGGCCTGGACAAAATTTGGCATTGCGAAACTGGAGACGCATTTGCCAGTCAGGCCAGAGAAGGCGGGCAATTGCCTGAACCGCTTATTGATTTGGCCCTGGACGAAATAAAAATTGAATTGCATGGCCCTTCCCGCCACTCTTCTTCGCCATGAAGATTGCCCAAATCACGGTTATTTCCACTGTTGCAGCCGCCCTCTTAACGTCGTGCGCCACGCCATCTAAAAATTACAATTCCCGCCCCTCGAAACGAGGTTTCAAGCTCGAAAATTTCGTTCAGTTTGCCAACCCTCTTTGCGGCACGGGCAACTATCCCGCGCAATGGGGTGATAATAATTTGTTCCCAGGCGCGGTGGCGCCGTTTGGAATGATTCAATGGAGCCCGGACACGGGCGCGGGCCTGAAGCCGGGCGGCTATTCGTACTACGACACGCAGATTTCCGGATTCAGCCTCGACCATTTGAGCGGCGCAGGCTGTCCGGACGGCGGCAACTTCTCTTTCATGCCGATCCTCGGCGACGGCCACTCACCCAACGGCAACCGCCTGGCCTTTGCCACGCCATTCCAGCATGACCATGAAGTCGCCCGCCCAGGTTACTACACAGTGGCTCTGGAAAACGGCATCAAAGTGGAACTGACGACAACGACACGCACGGGCTTTGGTCGCTTTACGTTTCCGGCGGGCCGGACTGCAACCATGGCCATCAACGCCGCCAGTGATGTCAATAAATCGGACGACGCGAACATCACGATTGACCCGGCGCATCACGAAGTAAGCGGCTGCTCCATTGGCGGCTATTTTTGCCAGGGCGACCGGCAGCGTGACCGCCGTCAGATATACTTCTGCGCGATTTTTGACCGTCCATTCACCCGTTACGGTACCTGGAGCGGCCCTACGTGCGCCGCCAACGGGACGAATGCGGATGATCCCATAGCGGGCGCTTTTTTATCTTTTGATACGGTGAAAAACCCAACGGTCATGGTGAAGGTGGCCATTTCATACGTAAGCGTGGCAAACGCGCTGGCAAATATCCGGGCTGAAAGCCCGGTGAGAAAATTCTCCGCTAAAGATTTCGACGCGGCGGCGAAGCGGGCCGGCGATACCTGGAATTATTGGCTAAACACAATCCAGTTGAGCGGCGCCGCCACGAATGAAATGCGAGTGTTTTATTCAATGCTCTATCACGCATTCATCGGGCCAACGACCTGTTCAGACGCCAACGGCGATTACACGGGCTATGACGGCAAAATCCATAATGCCGGCAAACGGGTACAGTACGCGAATTTTTCCGGCTGGGACATTTATCGCAGCGAGGCGCAGTTGCTGGCCATGCTCGCCCCGGATGAGGCGTCGGACATGGCGCAATCGCTTTTGAATGATTACCAACAGGGCGGCGCGTTCCCGCGATGGGGTGTCACGACCGAGGACAGCGGAGTCATGATGGGCGATCCGGCGGCGCCGATCATCGCGGATTTTTATGCATTCGGCGCGACGAACTTTGACGCCCGGGCCGCGCTGGCCGGACTCGTGCGCGCGGCCACCGATCCGTCGGTCTATGCGCCAAGAAGCAAAACACACGAGCGCGACGCCCTGGCCGATTATTTGAAATTGGGCTATGTGCCGGAGAATCAAGAAGGCGGCTATGGAAACGTCTCCATGACGCTGGAATATGCCTCCGCGGATTTCGCGCTCTCGCGGTTTGCGTCGGCGCTCGGCGACCCGGCCGACAGCGCGATGCTGTTGCGCCACGCGCAGAACTGGCGGAATCTGTACAATCCAAAGACTGGCTATATTCAGATGCGGCGGCGCAATGGCGAATGGGCGCCGGGATTTGTCAACAATGACGACACTTATGATCACGACACTGCGTACGTCGAGGGAACCGCGGGGCAATATCTTTGGATGGTGCCGTTCAATTATAAAGGCCTGGCAGAAGCGATGGGCGGGCAGGACGCCGCGGTGAAGCGGCTGGACGCGTTTTTCACGAAGTTGGATGCGGGCTTTGATAATACGGACGGATGGATGGCCTGGCTCGGCAACGAGCCGTGCCTGGAAACACCGTGGATCTATGATTTCTGGGGCGCCCCCTACAAAACACAGGCTATCGTGCGTCGCGCGATCACGGAACTATATTCGGCAAAGCCCGAGGGGTACCCGGGCAATGACGATTTGGGCGAAATGTCATCATGGTACATTTTCGGCGCCCTGGGAATGTATCCGGAATTGCCCGGATCGAACATTTTGGTAACCGGCAGCCCATTGTTTCCCAAGGCAGTCATCCATCTGCGGAACAGCGACGTCACCATCATTGGCAACGACACGGCGATTGACGCCCCGTATGTTCAAGGATTGACGGTCAATGGCCGCCCGTGGAAGCAGCCCTGGTTCCGCTTCACAGATATCTGCCGCAATGGGAAGTTGGTTTATGATTTGAGTTCCACGCCGGACCCAAATTGGGGCAGCCGGCCCTCTGATGCGCCACCGTCATACGATACCCCTTCGCAATAAGAATACCGCGCGAGAATTCCTGGCACTGCCAAAACCTTTCGGGGTCTTGGCGGCTGCCACTTGGTTCATGGAAAGTGCGTTTCGATTTTTCGAAAATGCATTGGGACCCTGCGCGTCGTTCTTTGTGGCAGCAGACATGAGTCCGCTCTGACTCCTTCGCGGGGGAAACGGGCTTCGCTCAATGCCCAGCCCACGCGCCGACCATTTATGGAAACTCTATCAACCATAGCGTGCCGCGCTGATTTGTGTCCGGTCAATTCCCGGTCCATCAACCTTCTTCAATTCCCCTACTCTCTCAGGCGAAAAAATGCCCGCGCGCTGCCCGCCGGGATTGTGTACGGCGAAGCGGCATTCGGAACGTCAGTGAAAGGCCCGATCAAATTTGTCGCGCTTTGGAGATTTCCGTAATTCCAGTTTAATTGGACCTGGCCGGAACCGACGCTTTGAACTGTCAACATTTCCGGCCCGGCGACGATTTTTATTATGGCCGCGGACATGGCGGGAACGGTCACCGTGCATTGATTATTGGTCGCCGAACCCAATGCCGTCCATTGTCCCTGCCACGCGGCGTTGTTTGTAATCACCGCACCGCCCAGGGTCACTCCGTTGGTCGCGTTAATGCCGTTTGAATCGGTCAAATACATGGCCGCAACGGCGCCGGCGGTAAAACCGACGAGCGTGATGGTCGCATTTGCGTCGCGCGCGCCATCGCCATATTCGCGGTTGATGACGGTTACATACAGGTTCGACTCGTCGCCGATCGCGTACGCGGTCAGGTTGACGCCATCCGGATTTACCATTGCCAGAGGTTCCACGCTGCCGTGCGCGCCCACGTCGAATGCCTTCAACGCATAGGCTTTCGGATGGACTTCATAATTGCCGGCGGCATCGGGAAAGATGGTGTCCGTGGGAATCCATGCCTGGTTATGAAAGTTGATGCCGCTGATGCCGTGCGCGGCCCACCAGTGCATGAAATCGAGCGCCCACAATGCCGCGGCAAACGCGTCGCTCGCGCCGTCAATGCCGCCGGTAATATCATTTGCTTCGGTGAACCGATAATGCAGGCCCTCGCCCAATATCGCCGGTCCGATGGCGTTGTAGAGTGTCTGGTTTGTGAGCGTGTCCCAGCCTGGAGAGAGCGCGGCGGCAATCAAATTCGTTGCGTTGGTAATGGTGACGCCTCCGGGAAGCATGTCGGCCATATAATCGTGCTGGGTAATGAGCTTGACCAGGCCCGAATTCTTTTCGGCATCGGCAAAACCCGTTGTCCAACTGGCGCCATTGTTTTCCCACTTGCCATTGCCGCTTTGCGGCAGGCCGTTGTCGTAGTTGCCGCCGGTATCAATGCCCTCGAACACCGCCCCCGGCGCAACAGCCGACATGGCAACGGCGTTACTTGTCCATGCGGCCAGAAAGGATGTGAAATTGGTGATGAACGGACCTTCTGTTTTTCCGTTGTTTGCCGAGGTCCAGTCAGGTTCATTCCCGATTTCGAAGTAATCGAGTTGGGCGGGATATTTTTTCCAAATGTAACCGGCCACCGCCGCGGCCACCGGGACATTTGTCAGCGGCACACCATAAATCAGGTCCAGCGACCCTTCCGCCTGGGCGAAGGCGAACTGGTTTTTGATATGGTTGGTCACTTCGTCGCCCATGAAACGAAGGTTTCGGACGCCGATTTGTTGGAAGAGCTTGATAAGCTGCGTATTCGCAGCGGTAAAGACCTGACCGGCGGTTTCGGTGCCGAAACTAAACCCGATAAAATCGGACGGAATGACATAGCCGGGCGAATTGGTGATGGACAATGTCACCGGCGATTGAGCGAAGGCTGCCAGCGGGCAAAGGGCAAAAGTTACGGCAAGGAAACTCCTGCTGATGCTCGAAAGGAACAACATGAAACAAAGGAATTTACCTCGAACCACTGGAAACTCAAGAGCGGGAGACTTCAGTGGACCTTTGCATTAATGAAAAGGACGGCGACGGCGGCCGCGAGACAGTAACAGCCGAAATAAACCCAGCGCCCGCCTTCGAGCCAGCGGGAAAGCCATTTCAAGGCAAGAAGACCCGAAGCAAAACTAAAAACCATTCCGACGAGGCCGGGCAGGAAGAGATTCACCATGCTTTCATGGCCGCCTTGCGCGGCGTGGGCTGTGGCGGCATTTTGGTGGAGCAATCGTCTGCCCTCCCATGCAATGGCCAACGGCGTTAACACAACTGCCAGGGCAAAACTGAATTCCTCGAGTTTTTGTTTGGGCAAACCCAAAATCAACCCGGTTGAGATGGTCGAGCCGGACCGCGAGAATCCCCGGAACGGAATGCAAAAGCCCTGCACCAGTCCGACCCAGATCGAATGCGCCGGCTGGATTTCCGATTCTTTGGGTGTTTTAGACTCACGCATTCCTGCGTAAATGATCAGAACGCCCACAGCCGCCAGCGCCCCGGCGATCAGCGGCAGGTTATTAAAAAGGTCTTCAATCCGGGCATGAGGCACTCCGCGCATAAATACTTTCTCGATCAGGACCTGCAAGCCCTTCCCCACGATGAGCGTGCAAAGGGTGGCGATGACGATTTGAATGACGAACCATTGAAGCTGCCCTGGCGACGACAGATAGTCTCTCCACCAGGCTTTCCAGAAATAAACAATCACCGCAAACATTGTTCCAGTGTGTAGCATCACCAGGAGCATGGCCATTTCGGGCGTGGACGGGTCCACGTGCATCAGTTTTTCCGCCGCGATGACATGGGCTGAGCTGGAGACCGGCAGCAATTCACAGGCGCCTTGGATTATCGCCAGGATCAGAATTTGGGCATAACTGAGCATCGGTTATCAGGGTGCAAAATTCCGGGAACATTGGCAATTCGTGAACGAAGATAATTTGCGGTTTTTGAAGCGTATATCGTATTGCGTGGCGACCCAAGAAACCGGCCCCTCTCAGCGGTTGTCTTTAACAATCAAACCCACGCAGGTTTGCGCGTTCAGGGTCACGGAAGCGACGCCGGTTCCCTTGTCCACCGCGATGGTATTTGTCACGCAGGCGTGATTGTCCGGATCAGCCGCCCAGTATTCGACAATCCTCGCCCTGTCGCCCCTCAATCCTTTCAGGGTGATGCTTGTCGCATCGGGAGCGCCGGAATAGTTTGCGATAAAAACCACCTTTTGACCTACGGAGTTCACGGCAGCGCAGGCGTCAACGCCGCGTTCATCGGAAATCTGTTTGACGGCATAATATCCCCCGCCCAATGCGAGGTCTCTCGACAGCACGCGGAACGGCGAGGTTCGCAGCATCAATTTGCCAGTCCGCCCGTCTGGATTCACGGTATAAAATGAATCCGGCCGGTTGGGCCGCCGTTCACCCTCAAAGCCGGTTTTGGTCAAGGGATCACTATAAGGGTAGAGGGAGAAATAATTTGCGGCCACGCCGCTTTGGATAAATTTCGTCAACGCACGGCCAACAAATCCGATTTCTTCCGCCGCCAGTGGATTTTCCTCCGGGGCGCTCCATTTCAGGCGGTTCCATTCGTCAACGAAGATCGGTTTATCGGGATTTAGTCCCCAACCAGCCAGCGCTCCGCGCATGGCCTGGGGATCAGGACCGCCGGGATTGCCGCTGTATTCATGCCAGGAGATAAAGTTCAGATTGGTATTCACCCAGTCCGTGCCGTACTTCGCAATAGCCTTGCCCAGGACATCCTGAAAGGTCGTCATGTCCTCCCAGGCCAGGGCAAAGCCACCCGTGATCGCTTTGGGATTGACTGAACGGATGGCGGCCTCGGTATGATACCAAATATCAACCAAGGCATCCTCCCGGTTGGCATACGGGCTGCCCTTGATGTTAAGATACCCATAATTCGGCTCATTCCATATCTCGATCCAGTCGGTCTTAGACCGATACCGGGAATAAACCTTTCGGACAATGTCTTCCCATACCCTCCAATCGCCCGGCACTCCAAATTCTGTTCCGCTCCACGATAGCCAGGGGGGGCAATAATCAACCAGCATCATGGTCCGCAAACCGTGCCGTTTCGCCGCATCCATCCAGTAAAGATGAGCGTAGTCCCAGTTGGCGGGGTCCCGAATGTTGTTCACGTTGTTTTCGTAATCATCTACGCTGGCGCAAAGCCGCGAGGGGATAACCTCTTCCAGATAATAATGGCTTCTGATGCTCGTAATCCCGGCCTCCAATAGCTTGGGATACATGTCATGCTCCTGCGCTTTAAGCGGGTATCCCGTCCCTCCGAAGACATATGGACTGCCGGTGACGGTGGTAGTATTAAAATCGACGGTAACGGTTCCATTGGTGCCGTTCGCCTCAGACGGCGCTGCCAACTCAATGCCCCGGTCGGATGCTATTTTTTGCAAATTATACAGTGCCGCAACTTGTTCAGGCGAGAGGGCTCGATTGAACATCATCACATCATCCATCATGCCGTTGAACGAGTAACCCTCCTCATCTTTCGGTTCCGAACCGTTTTCACCAATAGTGAGGTCATAAGGAGCGTGTTCCGGCTCTCCTCTAGCGCGGCGTTGCGGTCCCGCTGGCCGGCCATCCACGTAAATCTGCAATTCAGAGCCGTCGAAAGTTCCCACAATCTGATGCCATCGGCCATCGGCCACTGTCACCCCTGACGGCGCCCACTGGCGCGCCACCTCAAAAGCCACTTGGCCGCGCCAGGACCTACCATCATTAGGACCGCCTACATCGTCGTCGCCGCCCATCGTCAGGTCAAACTCTTGACGGTTGGCCTTGTCGAAAATGCGCCGCCACTGCCGGTCCGTGAACGATGTTTTAATCCAGGCCGCGAGGGTCATCTCCCTCTGATTAAGGCTGTCATTATCGGGCACGCGAATGTAACTATTCGTTAGACCGAATTGGACACTCCCGCCCCGATGTCCATTCGGAATCCATCGAACGTTGACCGCTTTGCCGTTGTTTCCGTGTCCGCTCAAATCCGGGAATATTCCACCGACCGGTTTGGCGTCAAAGTTAAAGTAGAGCGCCAAATTGCGCGTCAAATTATTCGGCAAGGCCGAAACGGCCGGAACGAAGACATGCGCCCCGGCGGACGCTGTGCTCGAGCCCGGCTGCGCATATCCATGCCGCCGTCCAAGCAGCAGGCCGGCCACGAACAATGCGAGGGCAACCACAGCCAGGACGGCAAACGACCATCCCCTGCTCCCGGACGGCGTCGCCATCCGCGCCAGTTGAGGGACGGTAATTGTTTGCCCACATCGGGAACAGGCAACCGACGAGCCTGCGCCGGCTGCATCCACAGCCAACGATGCGCCGCAATGGGGACAGTTGAATTTGATCTCGGTCATGGCGTTGCCACGTCAGTTTTATTCCGCCACGGGAACAAACGCAACCTATTTGAAACCCATTCGTTTCACTGCCAGGTTCCGCATCCGGAAGCGGGCAAATGGCGGCCGGCCTGCCTTTTTCCTTTTTCCTTTTTCCTGATTAACTGTTAGTTTGCCCGTCATGGCCGAATACAAAGTTCAGTTCGAGGTCTTCGAAGGCCCGCTCGACTTGCTGCTTTACCTGATCAAAAAGGACGAAGTGGACATTTACGAAGTCAACCTGACCAAACTGGCCACGCAGTTCATCGAATACATTGACACGATGCGGCTGCTTGATTTGGAGATCGCAGGCGAATTCCTCGTAATGGCTGCAACCCTGATGCATATCAAGAGCCGCGAATTGTTGCCGGTCGAACAGCAGGCGCAGGTCGAAGGCGAAGACGAGGGCGAAGACCCCCGCTGGGAACTCATCCGCCAGCTCGTCGAATACAAAAAATTCAAGGACGCCGCCGCGCAATTGCAAAGCCTCGAAGCGCGCCAGGAACATGTATTCCCTCGAATGCCCGGAAAGTTTGATTTAGCCGAGCCGCAGGCACAACCGATTAAACCGGACGCTTCCATTTTCGATTTATTGAATGCCGTTAACACCGTCCTCAAACGATTCGAGCGGCGCGAGGGCGCCGCCCGTGAAATTTTTGAGGACAAATGGACCGTCAGCGAAAAAATCGAATTTATTCTTAAAATCATCGGCGACCGCGGGGTGATTAAATTCTCTGAATTATTTGACAATGTCGCCAGCCGCACGGAAGTGGTTTGCACATTTTTGGCCTTGTTGGAATTGATTCGGTTGAAACAACTCGCCTGCGCCCAGCCTGAGGCGTTCGGCGAAATCCAAATCAGCGCGGTGGCATCCGCCTCCGCCGACGCTACAGTCGAAAGGGCTTAAATCACAAATCGTAAATTTGAAAATGGATCTGAAATTCATACTCGAATCGTTGCTTTTTTCCGCTCAAAAGCCGCTAAGCGCCAAGGAACTTCGCGAAGTGCTTGCCAGCGCCGCCGACGCCGAAGGCGCGGACGCCACCGCGAAGTCACTGGCCAAGACGAAGGAACAGGATCTGATAAGGGCGCTTGAAGAACTGGCGCGCGAGCATGAAGCCGCCGCGCGCAGTTACCGGCTCGTGTGCGTGGCTGGTTCGTGGCAATTTGTAAGCCAGCCGGAATTTGGCCCGTGGGTGCGCGCATTGGTAGGCGTCAAGGCCCGACCCCCACGGCTGTCGCAACCCGCGCTGGAAACGCTGGCGATTGTCGCCTATCGCCAGCCCATCACTCGCGCCGAAATTGAGCAGATTCGCGGCGTGAGCGTGGACGGCGTGATGCAAACACTTACCGAACGCGGCTTGGTCGAATCCGTGGGCCGTGCCGATGCAGTCGGCCGGCCGCAAACCTACGGGACCACGCCGGTGTTTCTGGGGTATTTCGGCCTGCGCGGCTTGGAAGATTTGCCCGCCGCGGACGAGTTGCGTCGCATTCCCGTGGAAAAACCTCCCGCACCGGTTACTGTTGACCCCGACCTCGCGACCACCGCGCCCGAGGAACTCAAGACCCAAACGCCGACGCCCGAACCCGGGTCCGGGGGCTAACGCAGGGATTGTTGGATTACTGGATTGGTGAGTTATGGAATTGCTTTTCCCCGCACTTTTAAGCCGCAGGTTTTTCCTGTTGGAGGACTGAGTATTGGATTCGCAAGCCTTTAGGCTTGGCTTGCTCTGGGTGCGTAAAGGTTTGTTTTTAAGAACTTGAGTTTTCGAACCAGCGCCCGGATAGCGAATCGAGAAAGAGTAAAATTAACGGCCCCCTTCCCAGCGATTTCGGAAGATTTGCTGAAATGATTTGATAGTTTCTTCTGATTCAAGGATTTGAGCAGATTCGCATTTCGAGGGGCAATTTCTTTTTTGTTGACGCGCATCGTGGTTTTGCTATCTATTC
>JBOHXA010000190.1:0-6194 GCA_050737335.1 Limisphaerales bacterium
ATCCGATCGGTAAAGGGCAAGGGATACACCCGCCCGCTGCTGCCCTGATACACCCGCTTCTCCATGAACATCGGATTCTTGTCCGGCTCCGCAGGCAGATAGGTGGGCAAAGGCAAAGCTTCCTCCCAGGCAAATACCTTCATCGCTTTTCCACCCACCTTGCCGTTTTCGGCAGCCCGTGCGCAAGCTTCAAATGGTTCGTTCAATGCCTGCGGCCGCCGCGACGCAATTGGTTTGCCGATTGCGTCGGTATGATTGTTTTTTGAGCGCATGTAAATTTTGTCTGGCCACGTCCAAATATGTGGCCCTGTACGGGCCTCTGTATGGCTTAACCATCACAATATCACCGCAAGCAAAGGCAGAAAATGGACAAACCGACGATTCATATGTGCAATTCACCGGTTGGCGTGTCTTCACTCCGCCACGACGCGGCCAGAGCGTTGAAACATTAAGCGCAGGCCCGCAACCGGGCGCTACTCGCAGCCATACCCTCCGCCTTTTTGTCCGCGTCCATGCTGCCGCCCATGTTTGAGAGCAATTGCCTTGCGGGCATTCGGAGGGCAATGAGGCCATTCTCGCAACGCAAAAAACAAAACCGTCAACGCTTCATTTGTAATTCCGAATTCTCCAATCCCCTCTTCTCGACTGCGACAAAATCCCAAGGTCACGCAAGACCTGCAATTGTTGGCGGATTTTGTCCTTGATGTGGCGATTGTCTGGATGCAGTTGCGCCAGTTCGCGTTCGTGGGCGTAAACGTCGGCGTTGGTGAACACATTCCAGGCAGGGCGGAGCTGCCGCTCCCTATCCGCCGGCCCGCTTCTCGTCACCGGTCTCTGGCGGTCCCGAAATCCGCCCCACAAAATTTAAAACATCCAGAGTGCAGCCGCGCCGGGCGATGGAAAGCTCCTTTAGCGGCTTGATGCGACGGAATTTTTCGCGCACTTCTTCCGGCGGCGTAGTCCTGATTTCCGTTCCAGCCGAGGTGACGAGGCTCTGACGGGGCGGGTATTGTGAAGGAATTTGCGGCCGCCGCGGCGGAGGAGAAATGAAAATTATTTTTCTTCCGTCAATAAAATCACGGAGCTATCAAATTGCTTTTGACAGGGAGGAACAATGCCGCCGCCCATCAGGTCGGCGCCAAGCATCATTTGACCCTCAGCCGCAAGCCGCGACGCCTGGCCGGCGGGCAAATTGACTTCGCGAATGCGGTAACTTTTGTCCGGGTCGAGTCCGCGCAAATGGATGGCCATTGGTGAACCATCAGCGATTTGATACACAAAGAGCGCGGCGGATGACTTGTCCGGCGAGACATAATCCATTGCCGCGCGCGGATGATCGTAGGGCGATTCCAGCCGATAGAGATCGCCTTGTTCCACGATGTTTTGGATTCGGCTTTTGTAAAGGGCAATGCCATCGGCCAGTTGGCGGACCTGGTCGGGCGGCAGTTTACGAAGGTCCATGTCCACCCCCAGCGCGCCGCTCATCGCCACGTCCATGGTGAATTTGAGCGGGCGATGTCCCGTGGTCGTGATGTGCGCGGTAATGGTTTCGGCCGGGAAGAAATGGCTGTAGCCCCACTGAATTTTCACGCGATTGAGAGGATCGGTGTCATCGCTGGGCCAGAACGTGTCAAAGTATTTCATCGAACCGTAATCCACCCGGCCGCCGCCGCCCGAACAGGCCATGGCCATAATGTCCGGAAACGTCCCCGCCATTTTTGACATGATTTTGTACAAGGCCCAATTGTATCGGATGAGCAGCTCGGATTGTTCATCGGCCGGCAGGTAAGGCGAGCCGGGCTGGGTCACAAAGCGATTGCAGTCCCATTTGACAAAGTTGATGCCCGGCGTGGAAAGGACGTTGCTGACGCTCTCCCAGACAAATTGTTGCACCGCAGGATTACTCAGGTCCAAGTCCAATTGGTTTCGGCTGAGGGTCAAGGGCCGGTGCGGCTGGCAAATGACCCAGTCGCGGTGCCGCTCAAAAAGGTCGCTCTTCGGGTTGACCATTTCCGGCTCAATCCAGATGCCGAAATTGATTCCGCGTTCATGCGCCTGGCGGGTCAAATAGGAAAGACCCCGCGGCAATTTGTTCGTGTTCACCTGCCAATCGCCCAGACCGGCATCATCATTGTTCCGCGGATGCGCGTTGCCAAACCAGCCGTCATCAAGCAAAAACGTGTCCGCGCCAATCTCTCTGGCGCCGTCAAAGAGCGACACCAATGTGTCTTCGTCAAAATGAAAGCCGGTGGCTTCCCAATTGTTCAGCAGGACGGGGCGCGACTTAAAACCATCACGGATGCCGTACCGCCGCGCCCAGTTATGGAAATTTCGGCTCACCTGGCCCTTTCCAGAATCGCTCCACGTCCAAAGCATTCCCGGCGTGGTGAAGGTTTCACCGGGGTTCAATTTGTATTGCTCTTCAAAAGGGTTAATGCCGCTGAGCACACGCAGCCGATTCTTCCAGTCCACATCAAAAACAAATTGAAAACTGCCGGACCATTCGAGCGAGCCGCCAATAACCTCGCCATTTTCTTCAGACGCCGGACCGTTCAGAGAGAGAATGAAGGACGGGATGCAGAAGCGGTCGGCCCTCACGCCAATTTTCGAGTCGAGAATCTTCATGCCGGGCCCCAGTTTTTCCTGGTACATTGTTGCCTCACGCCAATAATCTCCGGAAAATTGCGTCAGCCAATAAGTGTCCGCCCGAAACAAAGGGGCGGCCGAGGCGAAATGCGAAAGCATGACCGGCCTGTGTTCGTCGTTTCGGATGTCGGACCATTCTTCAATGACATCTTCCTTCGAATACGCTTTGAAATAAAGGGTGACCCGCAACGGATAAGCGGGGTCCTTGAGATCAATGCGCGTGAGAGAAACATCCGGGCTGAGCGCCCTCCTAGTGTGCCGGATGTAGTTTAAATCCGTTGAGGTATTGCCGTCGGCATGGGTTACCGCCAACGCCGGCTCCAGAATGAAACCATCGCCGTATTGCGGGTAAAATTCCGTTTCCCGAGCCAGCGCAAGGGACGGCGCCGGCCGCGGGCGCGGCTTGCCGTAGTGGATTTCGTAAAGGCGCTTATCCGCGCCGACGCATAGCGTCAATGCCGAGTGCGCCGTCGTGACGGTGATCACGGGACCCGTGGCTGTGGTGGTCTCAAAATCGGCGGCCCGGACGGCGACAGCCGCAGCGAGCAAGAGGCCGGTCAAAATATTTGGCTTCATTATTGAAGGAACTTCGCCTCATTTTTCAGGGAACAGCCCCCCAGGGTCAATTGGGATTTGCTAATTTTCCCGAATACGGAAAAACTGGCGGGCATTCGTCAACGAGATGATGCAGGGCGGCAAGACGTTGGTGAGGTCGTTGTACGGCCCGGAAATATTCGTGGCGTTTTGAAGGATGCCATAATTCCACATCAAGGAGGCATTTCCGTTGAGGTTGGTGAAGATCAAGCCGGAGGACGGCAGGGAAATGCCGGATTGATAGAGCGTTTCGACCTGGGCCGGGGTTAAAGCATAATTGTAAATCGCTACGTCGGCAATGTACCCTGGAAATTGCTGATTGAACCCGGAGGCAGCCGATTGCGCCCTGGCACCGATCGTCATGGGCGTTTCAGAGGAATTGGTGATACCGCTGGCAGTCGGAATTGCCGCATTGGCAGCCAACACGCCATCTATGTAAAGCTGAAGGACTCCATTCGCCTCATCGCATACGCCCGCAAGATGGTACCATTGGCCACTGCTACTGAGCGACAGGCTCGAATTTGCATAATAAGGCGCGCCCGCCGCGTTTCGAACGACAAACCTGTAGCAATCCGAAGCTCCGGCATCCAGCGCGTATTCTTCCTGATAATAGTAACCCTTGGCCGCAATCGTGGGTGTATTGAGGCCATTGTTGCCGGTGGAGTTGACCCAGGCCGAAACTGTGAATTCGGCATTTGAGCCATTTGGCGACGAAAAGTCAGGGCCCAAAATATCGAAAACGCAACTATTGGCGGCGGCCACGTAGCCGAATTGCGCCGAAGCAGCCGTGGGGTCCGTGAGCGAATCATAACTCATCTGTCCGAGCAGAACATTGGTATAAATGCCGTTGTGCCCGCCCGCGTAATCTTCAGCAACGATGCCGTCGTTGCCCAAACTCCGTTGTGATTCGTTCAGCGGCCAGAAACCCATGGGATTTAGCTCGAGCGCCGTGTGCGGATACGACATGACCGGCGTTGGGACGACCGTGACCGACCATGCGTTGGCAGCCATGCCGGCGGCGTTGCTAACGACGCATCCAAACGAAGTCACCCCCCTGGAAGGAATGGCCGCTGGCGTATAAGCGTCGCTCGTGGCGCCGGCAATGGGCACGCCGTTGCTCGACCATTGATAATAAAGCGGAACGCTGCCCTGGACCGAAATCGTGAACGTCGGAGTTTCGCCCGCATACAGGACCAGGTTCGTAATACTTGAAGGCGACTGGCTTATGATGCGAGGCGCCAGAACGTTCGTTGTCATGACAAACGTGGTGACGGAACTGGCGGGAATCGCCTCGGTGAATTGTCCGCCAACCACCGGCGGCGATGCGAGCGTGGCCATGTTCTCCCCCGGGGCGGTTTGCGTGACCGACACCTGCCACGGCTCGGATTGAAAATCATTTAAATTGTAAGTAACGTTAAAGCCGCTGGCGCTGTTATTGACCAAAACCATTACAAGGGTCGAATTGGTTGGGTTCCAGGCGGCCAGCGTATTGGTGTCGTTAACGGAGATGATGTTGCATCCAGGCCGGATGAACTCGCTGAATTGGCCCATGACATAAAATTTTTGGTTGATGGAATAGTTCGGCGTATAACCGGGGTTCGTGGGAGCAAGGAGAGAATTTAAAAGAAAGCCCCAGCCACTGGCGCTGTCCACCACCTGCCAATAACACCATGCCCGCGCCCCCATTTGCGTGATGTCATTATAGATGTAACGGGCCATAGTCAACCCGGAGCCATCGCTATCGCCATCCTCGGAAAGCCACAATGGCTTTTTTTCTGAACTGGCCTCAGTCTTCATATCCGATGCGCCTGTAAATCCATAGCTGTGCGTTGTGAACAAAGCGACATGGCCGAGCGCGGTTGACGGGTAATTGATCAGGTCATTGTAAGTCTGGTACGGATCGACGTCTTCGGCGGCGTCAATTCCCACTGTCGGCGCGTTTGTCTGGAGTTGGGCGTACAAATCATTGACCACACGGGCTTGCTGGCCGGGGCTCATGTCACAGCCTTCTTGCGATTGGTTGGTATAGTCCCATTTGCTGCCATTCGGCTCATTCATCGGGGTCAAATAATTGAAATGGTCTCCGTCAAGCACAGTCAGATTGCTGACGACTGTGGCCAAATAGATGGCGAAATTGGTCTCGCAGTCCACCTGGAGGTTGTTGGTGGGAGGATTTGCGCCGTCCACGTTGCTGTTGACGCACATCCACCATGGCGGCGAATTGGCAAAGGCGTCCACGAGATTGACGCCGCGCGCTTCCGCCTGCCGCAAGACCCAGCGCTGGTTTGTGTCCGTATTCCAATTCCAAATGCCATTCGTCGGTTCAAAACCCCGCATCAGGGTTCGATAACCCTGTTTCGGATAATCTATTGCCGGATTTTGCCCGCCGCCAATATTGTAACGAACAATATTCAACTTCAGCGTGTTGAACGCCAGGTCCACGTAGTTGGTCCGATTCGGATAGCTCCCGATCACATTCGCCCACCAGCATAGCGAAGTGCCCCAACCCTGAAAATTTGTCACCAGCGCCGAATTGGGATTGACGACCGCCGTATAGTCCGCGCGCACGACAACGGGAGATGCCGCCAAAATGAAACATATGATTTCAACCAAAGGCCGGCCAATCCGAATGAAGGCGGGTGGCCCGCCGGCGGGTATCAGTCTGGATAGGCGCATGATTTCCTGGGGACGCACGCCCGATTCAAATTCCGTTTGCAGAACTTAAAAAAGAGACGCCTGCAATATTGAACGTTATCATGGAAAAAAGCCCATTCGGCATTGCTTCGCATTGTTCGCCAAAAAAATGCTCGCGAACGACTGACATTAAAGTAAGCCTCGGCGAAAAAAGCAAGAACGTTGTTGATCCGCCGGGCGGCGCGGGCGCATCTCAGTTTCTTGCCGGGTTGAATGAGGTGTGAGGGAATAAGAGATGCCATCGGTCATTGCGCCAGAAC
>JBOHXA010000191.1:0-2260 GCA_050737335.1 Limisphaerales bacterium
GGAGCGCATAGGCCTTTTCCCCGCCTTTTTCAGCCTGCATGTAATAGGGTTTATAAAAGAAAATGGGATTGATCTCGTCCAATTTGACAAAGCTCATAATGTCCACCGTCTGCGTGGCTTTCACGTCCGCCCGCTCGAAATCCTCGTCTGTCACCACAACGAATTGGCCTTTTTCGTATTCGTAGCCTTTGACCACCTGATCCCACGGCACTTCCATTCCATCCGCCTCGGCAACCCGTTTATAATTGATCGGGCTTAGGTCAGACTTTCGCAACAGCCGGAATTTCAACTCCTCGCGCCGCGTGGCGGGAAAAAGCGAGATGGGAATGGAAACCAGGCCAAAACTGATGGAACCTTTCCATATCACTCGCATAAAAATCTATAAACGGAAGGCGAGCTGTTTTCGTTGGAAGCGTCCGTGTTTAGTTTTCTGGTTTCCCGGTTTGTTTCCGACGGACTTTCCAACGAAGTCTCGCCTTCCATCAGCAGGGCCAGCTTTAAACCTGCCATGCCAGAGACCTCGGAATTGACGTTCATTTTCATCAAGCCCGAGCGAAAACCGTCAAAACGCAAATGCAGTTTGCAATCATGGCCGATTTCCTGGTTGCGGCTTGCATGCGGATTTCAAGGAAACGAGAATTTTTTGAATCTTTCGCTCTTGGCAAATATCTAGCTAAACCCGTGGCATGGAGACCTGCGCCGATTTTTTGATAGAACGACTCTACGACTGGGGAATTCGGCGAATTTACGGGTATCCGGGCGACGGAATCAACGGAATCATGGGCGCTTTGAGCCGAGCCGAAAAGAATTCGCATCCCCTCGAGTTTATCCAGGCCAGACACGAAGAAATGGCGGCCTTCATGGCGTGCGCTCACGCCAAATTTACGGGTGAAGTTGGCGTCTGCCTGGCCACGTCCGGTCCCGGAGCCATCCATCTCCTCAACGGGTTATATGACGCGAAAATGGACCATGTTCCGGTCGTGGCCATCGTGGGACAGCAATCCCGGCAGGGGCTGGGCGGTCATTATCAGCAGGAAGTGGACTTGACCACTTTATTTAAAGACGTTGCGAGCGAATTTGTTCAGATGGCGGCGCATCCGGCGCAGGTCCGGCATTTGGTGGATCGCGCGCTGCGCATCGCCAAGGCCCAACGCACCGTCACCTGCATCATTATGCCCAACGATTTGCAGGAAAGCCGGGCCGTGCGCGTTCCGGACCACATGCATGGCACGGTCCATTCCGGCATCGGCCACGCCAAGCCCCGAATTCTTCCCGAAGACAAAGACCTGCAACGCGCCGCCAAAGTTTTAAATGAAGGACGGCGAGTGGCCATGCTGATCGGCGCCGGCGCGATGCATGCCGGCAAGGAAGTCATGGACGCGGCCAACCTGCTGGGGGCGGGCATCGCCAAAGCGCTGCTGGGCAAGGCGGCGTTGCCGGACGATTTGCCGTACGTGACCGGGTCCATCGGTTTGCTGGGCACCAGGCCAAGCTGGGACCTGATGATGGATTGCGACACGCTGTTTATGATTGGCAGCAGCTTCCCCTATTCGGAATTTTTGCCCAAGGAAGGCCGGGCGCGGTGCGTGCAAATTGACATTGATGCCCGGATGTTAAGCCTGCGGTATCCGGCTGAAGTGTGCCTGGCGGGGGACAGCGCCGAAACGCTGAGAGCGCTGGTTCCATTATTGAAAAAGAAGGAAGACCAATCGTGGCGGGAAAAAATCGAGCGCGACGTCGTCGCCTGGTGGAAGGTATTGGAAGCGCTGGCGATGAATGAGGCCAATCCCCTGAATCCGCAGCGCGTTTTCTGGGAGCTATCTCCCCGGCTGCCGGACAACTGCATCCTGTGCGCCGACTCCGGATCGGCGGCCAACTGGTTCGCCCGCGACTTGAAAATCCGCCCCGGCATGATGGCCTCGCTTTCGGGGACTCTGGCCACCATGGGCGCGGGCGTTCCCTACGCCATCGCGGCCAAGTTTGCCTTTCCCAATCGTGTTGTGTATGGACTGGTGGGCGACGGCGCGATGCAGATGAACGGCATTGGAGAACTGGTAACCATCGCCAAATACTGGAAACGATGGAGGGACCCGCGACTGATCATTCTGGTGCTTAACAACGGTGACTTGAACCAGGTGACCTGGGAACAGCGCGTCCTGAGCGGAGACCCAAAGTTTGAAACCTCCCAAAACCTTCCCGATTTCCCATACGCGACCTACGCGGAAATGCTTGGACTCAAAGGAATCCGGCTGAATCGGCC
>JBOHXA010000192.1:0-5609 GCA_050737335.1 Limisphaerales bacterium
CTTCCAGAACAACGGCTTCCAATTCGTCGCCTTTTTTCATGACTTCGCTTGGATGATTGATTTTGCGTGTCCAGGACATGTCCGAAACGTGGATCATGCCGTCAATGCCTTCTTCCAGTTCCACAAAGGCGCCATAACTGGTAAGATTGCGCACTTTGCCTTTCACCCGCGCGCTCACCCGATATTTCTCAGAAGCGCTGTCCCAGGGATTGGATTCGAGCTGGCGGACGCCCAGGGAAATTTTCTGTTCCTCGCGATTGATGCCCAGGACCACGGCTTCGATTTCCTGGTCCTGCTTGAGGACGTCACTCGGTTTGGCGACGCGCTTGGTCCAGGAAAGCTCGGTGACGTGAATGAGACCTTCGACACCCGGTTCAATTTGCACAAAGGCGCCGTAGGGCACGAGGCTGACGACCTTGCCTTTGACTTTGGCGCCGACGGGATATTTCGTTTCGATATTGTCCCAGGGATTGGACATTTTTTGTTTCAATCCCAGGCTCACGCGCTCTTTTTCCTTGTTGACGTCCAGGACGACGACGTCGATTTCCTGGCCGACCTTGAGGATTTCAGATGGATGGCCGATGCGGCCCCAACTCATATCTGTGATATGGAGCAGGCCATCAATGCCGTTCAAGTCAATAAAGGCGCCGAAGTCGGTGATGTTCTTGACGGTGCCTTTGCGGATGTCGCCCGGGGTCATTTCTTCGAGGAGATGGGCGCGTTTTTCGCTGCGCTCCTGCTCGATAAGCTCGCGGCGGGAGAGGACGATGTTCTGGCGGTCCTGGTTGATTTTGACGACTTTAAACTCGTAGGTATTGCCGACAAACTGCTGAAGGTTTTTCGGAGTGATCACGTCAATTTGAGAGGCGGGCAAAAAGGCCTCGACGCCGACATTGACGACCAATCCGCCTTTGACGACCGACTTGACTTTGCCGTTGATGCGGCCGCCTTCGTTGCAGATGCTTAAAATTTTGTCCCAATTTTTCTTGAATTCCGCCTTTTCATGGGAGAGCACGACGGTGCCTTCCTTATTTTCGAGTTTCTCGATGAGCACGTCTATTTGATCGCCGAGCTTGATGGCGGCCGGGTCCTGAAATTCCGAAGCGGCGATAACGCCCTCGCTTTTGTAGCCGATGTCCACCAAAACTTCCTTGGGGCGGACTTCGATGATGGTTCCTTTTACGATTACACCCTGGGCGACGAGGGATTTGCCGCTCTGCTTCAGGGCTTCTTCCATTGTGAGCATAATGACTTTGATGTTTTAAACCGGGGGAGACTTTGATTCCGCATGGCGGAAGCCGAAGACTCCATTGCCTAAACCAGACATCCGTGGCAACGGAGGTTGAAGGTCAGGTTCTTTATTAACTTTTTTTTCTCAGCCTCAATGGGCAATCCGCACACGCGGCGCCCAAGCAATCCGTAAGATAGAGGAAATGGAGGAAAAAACAAGCCCTAATTCCACGAGCTGGAAGTCATGATCCGTGCAGGCGGAAGAAGCAATAGCCCGCGGTTAACGCGCATAGCCATCCGCAACCGCCAAGCCAGGAGATCAAGCGGTGCGGCAATTGGTCGCAGATATACATCGTTCCGCCAAGAATGACCATCAAAGCGACCACCCACATATACGCTTTTTGTTCATCTGAAAGCGCGATTCTGTTCAGAGCGAGTATGGCGAGGATGATTATCGGAGCCGGTATTCCTAAAAAGACCCACCAATCCAGGTCCTTACTCGTGCGACCCCCGAGATATTTTTTTTGCATTTGATCCCGGCTGTATTCGCTTCGTCCGTCATTTTTGAAGATGGACGCAAAGAAAATAAAGCTGGCGATGGCGCCGAGTATCCACCCGATTGCAAATAAGGCGAAAACGAAACCCGGCGCGAAGAGCCTTTCCTCAGGGAAGTTCAGCGTCACCGCGAACACGCCATAGGCAAGCCAAATCGCGCCCATGCCGGCAAAACCGCCCAGCAGGGTAAGCGCCGCGATAGAGAGATAATTTCTCACCCGTTTCTCCAGATCGTGGGTTTCGACGTTCCCTCGCGGCAATCCGATTGCAGCCGCCACGAGAACAAATCTTGGATTTCTAAAAAGGCCTATTTGCGAATCCACCTTGCGCAAGTCCAGGACGCGTCCGGAAAGATATTTTAGAGCGTCGAGATCAACGGCTAAAACGCGACCCAATATTTCAAATTCGGCGCAGTCCTTTCGCCGGGCGCCCATGGATTGGCCGCGGTCAATCATGAAGCTTTCCCCCTGGTGAAACCAACGCGCTTGTTTTAAGCCATCGGTTTGAGACGTCGCCCGCACGAGCAGCGGCTGTGTTTCAGGCGGCGTTTCATTGATGCGATCGCGCAAAAAGGCCTCAGCATCCGGCGCGATTTCGAATGGAATGGATGGCATAATGATGATTCGTCAATTTTCATATGCGTGGGGAGCAGTTTTGAGGCCATAGTTTTATCGAAAATTGTTCTTGCAAAATCCTGATGCGGGGCGGATATAGGGTGAGCCTATGAAAAGCAGCGTTCCTATCAGCACGTTGTTGCATCACAAGGGATCAACCGTGTGGAGTGTCTCGCCGGAGGCCACGGTCTTCGACGCGATCCAAATCATGGCCGACAAGAACATCGGCGCACTACCGGTCGTCGCCAACGGCAAATTGACGGGAATTTTTTCCGAAAGGGATTATACCCGAAAAATCGCCCTGGCGGGAAAAAGCTCCAAACAAACGTTCGTCAGGGAGATCACATCAGCACAGGTTATCACGGTGACACCGAACGACCCGGTCGAAGAATGCATGCGATTGATGACGGAGCGCCGCATCCGCCATCTGCCGGTGATGCAAAGCGACGAACTGGTGGGCATCATTTCGATCGGCGACCTTGTAAACTGGATTATTTCAGCCCAGGACGCCGCAATCGAGCAGATGGAAAGTTATATTGGCGGGAGGTAAGCTTCAGGACGCGGCGATGTCAGTTGGCCGGGATGGGTTTATCCCCGACACGGACATGAGCCAGCGCTGTGTGTGTTTTCGCCGGAAGTTTAGCCCGACGCAAAGCGCGCCCACCCGGAACCCGCTTCGCGCCTTTGCGTGAGCTAAATTGCCCCGCGCGGGAATTGGCCACGATCCGGGCGGGTGAGTTTGGTTTAATCCCGTTTTCTATTAATATACAGGCCCAGCATTGAGAGCGTAAAAAGTGAGAGGATGGCCGGCTCCGGGACGGGTTGGGCGGTTGCGCTCAAAATGTTCACCTGCAAACCTTCGGGGTTCCCAATGCCATTGCCATTAACGGCGTCGGGGTTTTGAGTCACGTAAAATTGAAGTTCGTTTTCCCCGGCCACAAAATCATTTGTGATTGAAAACAGGCCGAATGCCCTGAATCCTTGAGCAGTATTTACGAACCCCGTGCCAATGCCGTTTAAAAAAATCTCCGAACTATTATCGGAAGCCCATTCGCCTGTGATTTGCGCGGTGGAAGGATCCAACTGGTCTAATGAAAACGTGAGCGTATAAATATAAAGTCCAGCCGGCGCCGGACCCCGGCCAATGCCATTTGCATTTATCCATTGGGATGAAACGGTGTCAGCAACCCAATTCTTGTCAAGGCTAGCAGTGACAAGCGCGGGAACCGCCCCCATTGGGGACGAAGAAATTGTCCAGAAGGGGTCGGTTTGTCCCGCCGATAAAAGATTTCCAGACTCATCAACGCCGGTGCTGAAAACGCCGGGAATAATTGTTTGCGCGTTGCCCGTCAAAGCCAGCATAAAACAGGCGCCAAGGGACAAAATGATTCTCATTTGATAGCTGATTCGATTCAAACCAACTGTAACGGTGTAAATTGGCGTCCCAGAATGGCGGCGCTATTTGTCTTGAGCCAGTTTTCAAGCACTGCGGAATAGACGCTGCGGAAATCCACGTTGTATTTAATATCGCCTTCGAACAAGTCCTGCGGGGCAAGGCTCGGATAGGCGCCGAGCAACCCCGAACTGACTTTGTTGCCGACGATGAAAACGGGGGCGGCTGCGCCGTGGTCTGTGCCGCCGTTGGCATTTTCGGCGACGCGGCGTCCAAATTCACTGAAGGTCATGACCAGCACGCGCTGCATGTTGCCCTGGGCTTTCAAATCGTCCACAAAGGCCTTGACCGAGCTGCCAAGATCCCCCAGCAAGCGCTGTTGCGTCGGGACCTGATTGACGTGAGTATCATACCCTCCCTGGGAAACATAATAGATGCGGGTGGGCAAACCTCCGCCAATGAGTTTGGCGACAAGTTTCAGGGAATTGCCAAGTGGCGATACGGGGTATTGGGCCTGATTTTGGACGCGCGCGGCGATGCTGCGGATTTCTTCGGAACTTACCTGCGCATCGAGGGCGGTGCGCTCAATGAAATCCACGGCGCGTCCGCCGGTCATGGGCATGGCAGCGGCAAGCGTTCCAATGCTGCCGCCCGAATTTGCATCCTCGTCAGTGGTCACGGTAATATCGTTTAGCTTTTCGTAGGACGTTTCAACCATGTCCGGTTCGCCGGCGCGCGGGTGGTCGTAGGGCATAAAGCGATAATTTTGCGGATTGGTCATGCAGACGCCCTTGAGCGATTTGGAAAAAAACGCCCGCGGCGATTGTTGTTCCACGGCGACCCCTACGGTCGGATCACATCCGGCGCAGGCGTTATCGAAATAGCGTCCGACCCAGCCGTATTTCTCATACTTATCGGAGTCGCTGGCAGTTTGCCAGATTTCGGTGGAGCGAAAATGGGAGCGATTGGGATTGGGATAGCCGACGCCCTGGATGACGGACAGGTTGCCGGAATCATACAAGTCCTTGAAACCGGTCATGGCCGGGTGCAAACCGACCTGATCGCTGAGCTTGAGGACCTTATCGGCGGAGAAGCCAATGCGCGGGCGGGCTTGGTGATAGAAGTCGCTGGCGTAGGGGACGACGGTATTGATGCCGTCGTTGCCGCCGGCCATTTGGAGCACAACCAGGATTGTGCTGTCCTTTCCCGTGGCGATTTGGGTGGCCGAATCGGCGGCCTGGCTTTGCAAGGCGCTGAAGGTGTTGGCGAGGAACGCCGGGACCGTCCACGATAATGCGCTGCCCAGGACGGTTGTCCGCAGGAATTGCCGGCGGGTTTGCAGGGTAATTTCATTTTTCATATTATTTTAAGCTGATCAGTCGTCGTTGATCGGTTAGCGGTCGTTGTCAGGTCACCTGGTAATCGGGCGTGGCCATGACCAGCCGAATCACCGTGCGGATGTCCGCGTCCGTCAGGCGGCTGCGCGAGTCCAGAAAATCGCGGAGAGTGTTTTCCTGGTCATCACTCAAATCCGATTGCAGCAGCCGTCGCTGGATGGATGCGACAATCATGTCTTTGCTTGCGCGTTGGTCGGGCGTCAAAATTTTCGCCACGTCCACGCCGCCAATACGGATCCGGTCAGCCATTTTCCGAAACCGCCGGTCGCCGTTGGATCCTTTCTTGCGATTGCCATTGCCCTTGGGGCTGAAATCGGCGTCGGCCAGCGGCTGGAGCGTGCCGGTGACGAGAGTCTCGGCTTCATTATACCGCGCCAGGAGCGTGTTGGTAGTAATCCAGCTCAATCCGCCATCCCACCC
>JBOHXA010000193.1:0-15435 GCA_050737335.1 Limisphaerales bacterium
GGATAAGAAGGGCCGAATCTGGATTGGGGCCGGGGATTCTTTTATTTTATGCCGTGACGGCGATCAGTGGCGCCGCTTCGGGATGCCGAAGCATCTGGCAATTCATTATATCAGCTCTCTCGCCGAAGCGCCGGATGATACGGTTTGGGCGGGATCGGCGGGTGAAGGACTCTTTGAATTTAAATCCGGCAAGCTGGCAGCGGTCAATGCCAGCAGTGGATTATCCGATAATTCGGTAGAAGCCTTGCTAGTGGACGATGAGGGAAAGCTTTGGGTCGGCACGCATGTGGGGCTTAATCGTATCTGCTCGGAAAAAGTCGGGGTTCTGAGCCATAACCAGGGATTGGATTACGGTTCCGTGCAGGAGTTGGCAGAAGTCCGGCCGGGAATACTTTGGGCGGTCCAGCCCAACGGTGTCTATCAATGGGATGGCCATATGTTCAGACACCTCACCATCGGCCAATTGGCGCCACAGGAGCCTTCGAGTGATGCGCTTTTGGCCGCAAAGGACGGCAGTTGCTGGATCGCTGGAACGCGCGGCTTGCTGCACTTCAAAAACCCGGAGAATGTTGAAGCGGAAATGGGAGAACCGGGTTTAACAAATCTCACGGTTACTGCCCTGGCGAACGATTTTAAAGACGGTGTGTGGGCGGGAACACGCAAAGGCCTGTTGTGGCATTATGCGGATGAGAAATGGAGGCCCCAGACCAATTGTCCGGCAGGCCACGCGATTACGGCGATTGTCCCTGACAAAAACGGGACATTGTGGGTTGGAACGGGAGGGGACGGGCTGTATAAAATCAGCGGCGGGTTGAATGCCCGGTTTGAACGGGTGAACGGCTTGTCCAGCGGCTGGATACGCGATTTATATCTGGACAACCAGGACACACTGTGGATTGGCTCCGCCGGCGGCGGTTTAAGCAGACTGAAGGACGGGCATCTTGCCACATTTACAATGCGGGACGGCCTGCTCGATAATACCATTTCCCAGATCCTTGAAGATGACTACGGCAATTTATGGCTAGGCAGCGACCGGGGCATTGTCCGGGTTAAGAAGGACGACCTGGACGCATTGGCGGCGCGGAAGATACCCGCCGTCTACCCGCAGATCTATGGCCGAACCGATGGCATGTTGTCCGAAGAATGCACGACGGGCTTCTTTCCGGATGGATTACGGACAAAAGAAGAGCTGCTTTATTTTCCGACGCTCAAGGGGATCGTGGTCGTGGACCCCCGCCATACGGTAAATTCGCCGCCTCCGGTTGTCCTCCTAGAACAGGTCGTGGAAGACGGGGTACCCACGTTTCCCATCGCCGGCCAAAATCGCCGCCGGGGGGATGCCAGGTCTGAAACGGGAAACGGTCCGACCGGGTCATTGCGGCTGGGCCCCGGCAAACACATTATTGAGTTTCATTATACCGGACTAAGTTTTGACGCGCCGGGGCGGGTCCGTTTCCGCTATCGGCTCAAAGGGTTGGACCCAAACTGGGTTGAAGCAGGAACCCGGCGTGTGGCTTTTTACAGTTTTGTGCCCCCTGGTTCCTACCAGTTTCAAGTCATCGCCTGCAATGGTGATAGCGTTTGGAATAATAGCGGCGCCAGCCTTAATCTTATCGTGCTTCCGCATGTCTGGCAGACATGGTGGTTTGCGGGCGCAATGATCCTGGTCATACTCATTGTCGTCTTCGCCAGCATCCGAATCGTCGTGCGTCAACGCCTCAGGCGTTTGGAACAAGAACGCGTGTTGGAACGGGAACGCACGCGCATTGCCCAGGACTTGCATGACACCATGGGAGCCCAGCTATGCCGGATTTCATTTTTAAGCGAGCATGCACGGAATTGCCAAGATGTACCGGGCGAACTCCAGGAGGATATCCGGTCCATATCCGATGATTCCCGCGAGGTGCTCCAATCTCTCGATGAAATTGTCTGGGCCGTTAATCCGCAAAAAGACACTCTGGATCATCTTATCTGCTATATCGGACAATTTGCCCAGGAATACTTCAAACGAACGGGAATAGAATGCGAATTAGAGATGCCATCCAGCACACCGGCGCGATCCCTTTCATCCCAGTCACGCCATCATCTCTTTTTGGCTGTGCACGAAGCGCTGGCGAATATTCTCAAACATTCGCAGGCAACTCGCGCCAAAATTGCGATGTCCTGCCGCAATGGCAATTTCACAATAAGAATTTGCGACAATGGGATTGGTTTTGATTCGGATTTGAGCCAATCCAATTTGTTGGTTTCGACGGCCGGATTTTGCAATGGACTGGGCAACATGCGGCGCCGCATGGCTGATTTGAAGGGGTCTTGTTCCGTTGAATCGAAAATCGGCCAGGGGACAACCATTCAATTTTTACTTTACCTTGATAAACACATGAAGTAGGCCATTTCGATGATTTCAGTTTCGATTGTTGATGACGAGAAGAAGCTTTGCCAATCGGTTGCCAGTTTTCTGAACGGTTCCCAGGGATTTCGCTGTGTGAGCATGTATGGCAATGCCGAAGCAGCGTTGAAGCATCTGCCCTCGGAGCCGCCAGACGTGGTACTCATGGACATCAACATGGCGGGGATTGACGGAATCGAATGCGTCAAACGGCTAAAAGGTTTAATTCCGCAATCACAGATCCTGATGTTTACCGTATATGAGGATACCGAGCAGATTTTTAAGGCCCTTGCGGCCGGCGCCACGGGTTATCTTTTAAAGAGACGCGAACCGGAAGAGCTATTGCAGGCTTTGCGGGACGTTCACGCCGGCGGCTCTCCCATGTCCAATTCAATTGCGCGCAAAGTGGTTGCTTCATTTCAAAAGGCCGACCGGACCGGGGAAAAAGACAGTTTATTGACCACACGAGAGCAGCGAGTGCTCGATTTGCTGGCCCAGGGATTGGCCTACAAGCAGATTGGCGATCAAATGAGCATCAGCATCAACACGATACGGACGCACTTGCGCCATATTTACGAAAAGTTACACGTGCAGTCGAGAACGGCGGCGGTGGCCAAGTATTTCCGTCACTAATCACCAGGCAGATTTCCCAGTGCGAAAGGGCGAAATAGCTGGTTCTGGGCGTGTCCCGGCCGGCCTTTTACCGTCCGGGCGACAGCCACATTTCATGCGATAGCAATAGCGGAATCGACATGTTAATCTCTTCCCCAGTCACCGGGAGAACAGACGGCCAAAAAGCCATCCTTCCCAGTGGCTATTGCGGCAACAACGCTCACAAAAAAACAACGGCTAATCTATGAAACAAGTTCCCAAATGCGCGAGGTATTGGCTCCTCTGCTGCGTAATTGCAATTACAACAACGGCCGCCCGGGCAAGCACGATTCTCGTATTTAGCATCAACATGGCGACCAACCTCGCCAACGGAAGTTTTAATCCCCCTGCGCCCGCGGGCACCGGCACCGACGCCGTCTTCGTGAACGGAACATTTTTCGGCTGGTCCGGGTCGGGGGTGCAATTGGTTCAGGAAGGCAATACCACAATCTGGACAAATTCTTATAACGACACGAGCGACCAAAATGGAGACGTCTCGTCTTACCGATTCAACGTCAACGGCTCCTACGAGACAACGGCGACTTATGACAACCGCGCCGCCGAACTGCCTTCCACAAGCGGGGCCATTCTTAATCTGCCAACTCCATACTACGGGGACGTCGGCCCCGGCCAAATTATCAATGTCACATTCCAGATGGATATGTCCGAGGAGATCGAGCTTGGCCATTTTGTTCCCGCCACGGATCAACTGGATGTCAGGGGCCCTTTCAACGGCTGGGCAAATGCCGGAGATTACCTGACGAATGACCCGGCAATTGTGGTCACAAACTATCCTACTGGAACCGTTGAATCCAATGTTTACGTCGGGACGTTTCCCATTGCCACCGGCACTGAGGTTTCGGGCATTCCCGCGACCAATTCCTGCATGGAATGGAAAGCGGTGGAAGATCCCGCCAATTCATGGGAAACCCCCGGTCCAGCCGATGCTGATGACGCCGTCAACCGCTTCTTCACTGACAATACCAACCAGGTTCTGCCGTTAGTCAGCTTCAGCGACCTCGAGTATGCGCCGCTTGCGAATGTAACTTTAAGTGTAAACATGGCCGGTGTCATCATGTATGACCCGAATTATGTGCCCAACAGCGTGACGGTTTGGGGGAGTTTCAATAATTGGTCCGGCCCCGTGGCCATGATGAATGATCCACCCCCCAACACAAATATTTTTAGCGCGGTTGTGACAATGCCTGAGAATGCCACGGAGCTTTATCAAGTCAGGTACACGAACTCCCTTGTGGCTGCGAGCACTCCTTCAACCCCGTGGGTTTATGATTATCTGGATGACGCGGTGTATAATAACAACGCCAGGCGCACGATCACGTTGCCGGTTACAGAAACGACGCTTAGCACCAATTTGCCGACGTTTTGGTTCCTTGACCTTGCGCTGGATGATTACCTGCCGCAAGCCACGGCGGTGACTTTCAGCGTGAATATGGCAAACGCGGTGGCCACGAATGGATATGTGTTCAACCCCTCGGGAGATTCGGTCTATATCAATGGCATGTTCGCCAACGGCGGGACGAGCGCGAGCTACTATCCCCAGGCATGGTATCCGTGGTCCGGCAATCCGGATACGGGATACGCGACGGCTCCGCCGGGATTTCAAATGATGGAGGAAGGAACCTCGAGCATTTATACCAATACCATTGTCCTGCCGGCGGGCACCGTCGTGGGGCTGAGCTATCAATATGGCATAGACCCGAGCAGCGTTCTCGGCGGTCCGCTGGAAGATGAGTCGCTATCCGGAGCGAATCATTTCCGTGTTGTCCGTTCGATGGGATTGAATCCCTACTTGATGGCCACGGATGTGTTCACCAACACGCCCTACGAGGAACCGCTGTTTGGCCCGGGAAATATTTATGAATATATGGGCACCCTTTCTGGAGGCGATCTCACCGTGGGCGCGACAATCGGCGGCAAAGTTCCCGTTTCGTGGCTTGGGCGCCCGGGCGCACATCTGCAAAGCGCAAGCAGTGTCAATGGGCCATGGACGGATATTTGGGCCACGGATGGACAATCCTGGACAAACGGTGTGCAGACCACGAATGGGCTGATGAGCGTCACCAATTGGCCTTCCAGCGGGCAGACATTTTTCCGGCTGGCGAAGCCTTAGTTTAGCAGCCTGTTGAAAAACCATGCATACCGCCCGGCCATTCGGAAGATAGGTTGGGCGCTCATTTACCGCGCCAAATAAAAGGATAGAGGTCTGCAAAATGAAAAGCGCAAAAGAGAACAATGGGCGTTCGGGTTTTACCTTGATCGAATTGCTGGTGGTGATTGCGATCATTGCGATTCTTGCCGCCATTTTGTTGCCCGTACTGCATCAAGCCCAGGAAAGAGCATGGGCGACATCCTGTTTAAACAACAAGAAACAACTTGAAACCGCATGCATTCTGTATTCCGCCGATAATACCGATTATTTGCCTCTCAACATTGACCAACGAAATAACACAGGGAGCATGATCGCGTTTTGGGTAAATGGAGTGCCCGGATATGCCAGCGATGTACCCATCAGTTGGACCGCCGCGGCAGACAGCCCAAACACCAATTTACAGTTGATATTAAATGACAAATATTCGGATATCGCCAAATATGTGGGCTTCCAGCCCGCTATTTATGTTTGCCCGGCTGACGTCTATGCCAGCCCCGCTCAACGCGCGCGCGGCTGGTCTCACCGGGACGTGACCTGCGCCATGGACGCGTCCGTGGGCGGCGGCCCAAAATATCCGAGTATCGGCTATACGGTGTACACCGACACCAAGGATACCAGCATGCTCAACCCAGGTCCCGCTGATGTTTGGGTGTTGACCGATGAACAACCCGACTTTCTGGATGACAATATTTTTTACACATGCTGCTATGACAATGGTTCTTTTAGTGAAATCCCAGGCCTTTTACATGGCGGGTCGGCGGGAGTTAGTTTTGCCGATGGCCATGCCGAGATGCATCGTTGGATGGGGCCAATCGTAACCCATTATACCGCGGTACAGTACGTCGCTGGCGAAACCGCATACGCGGGCAAATTGAGCGAGTCCTATTTTAACGAGGCTGCCGGGGCCGATCCAGACCTGAACTGGTTCGCCCGGCACACTCCTGGCAATCCCAGTGGCCCTAATAAGTGATTATTTTCTTTGCCGCCGCCCCGACTGGCTTGGCCTTACAAACTGGCTTATGGTGTCGCACAATCCCGCAAGGTTCGGCAATCAGGGCGCCGCTTCGGGCGAATATTTTCTTCCGTGAACTTTCGATTTTTTAAAAAGGTTGCCGGCGCGCTTGCCGTCGGGCTTATGCTGGCCTCGACATGGGCGTGGGCTGATACAAATGAACGCGTTGTTGCGCGTTCTTCTCCCGACTGGCTTCGAGACGGCGTCATTTACGAAATATTCCCGCGAGATTTTTCGCCGGCGGGAAACATTAATGGCGTTACGGCAAAACTCGATGAACTCCAAAAACTCGGCGTTAACATCCTATGGTTGATGCCCATCCATCCAATTGGAGAGAAATTTCGACTCGGAAAATTTGGCAGCCCGTATTCGGTCAGGGATTACTACGCCATTGACCCCGTCTATGGCACGCCGGGGGATTTTAAAAGACTGGTCGTCGAAGCGCACAAGCGGAAGATGAAAGTCATAATGGATCTGGTGGCGGATCATACGGCGTGGGACAGTGTCATGATGAAACACCCCGGTTTTTATAAACGAGACGCCCATGGAAAGATCATTTCGCCGACACCGGACTGGACGGATGTTGCCGCCTTAAATTACGCAAACCAGGGCTTGAGGAAGTACATGATCGGGGTGCTCAAGTACTGGGTTCAAAGATACGACATAGACGGGTTTCGCTGTGATGCTGCCGCCATGGTGCCGACGAGCTTTTGGGAGCAGGCGCGGGCGCAACTTGGCCGGGTCAAGCCGGACATTATCATGCTTGCCGAGGCCAGCAAACCGGAATTACTCGTGAACGCATTCGACATTGATTATTCATGGCCGCTGCTGGCGGCCGAGGACAAAGTTCTTCTGGCCGGCGCGCCCGCTTCAGTCATCCGGAGTTCCTGGGAAGACAGTCTGGCCCGGTTTCCCAGGGGGGCGTTGCACATGCGAATCTCCGACGACCATGATGAGGTCCGCGCGATTAATCGCTATGGTCTTAAAGGAGCCCTTGCGATGTCCGCGTTGATGTTTACGCTCGACGGAGTGCCACTTGTCTATAACGGCATGGAGATTGGCGACGCGCATGAAACCAGCGGGGGAGGCCTTTTCAAGAAACTGAATATCTCCTGGCAGGCGCCCCCGCATCCGGAATTGCGCGCGATCTACCATGATTTGATCCAGCTTCGGCACGAATATCCGGCCCTTTGCAATTCACGGGTGGATTGGCTCCATAATTCGGATGAAACAAATCTTCTGACATTTTTGCGAGAGGACGACAAGGATGAATTGCTGGTCGTGATTAATTTCGCCGATCACCGGGTCTCCGGGTCCGTGGATTTCGCGTCAGCCAATGGCTTCGCGCCGTTGAAAATTTCCGGCATGGAGGACCAGCCCGACAGCCCGCTCCCCGCGTTACATCTGGATGGATTTGAGTGGCGGATCTATCATCGTATCCCCAATCCATCGCGCCCTCTGACCGGACTTCATGGCCACAAGGATTTGAATGGCGGAAATGAACAGTGAAATGCGCATGGCCATTACGGTGGTAACTGCCATCATGATCAGGAATCCATAATGCCGTTGCCGGCTTTGGCAATGGCGCACAATCGATCAATAAATCGCATCCCGCAAAAATGAAGATCACACGTTTCCCGGGAACCCGGACATTCCTTTGCTCAGTGATTTTCGCGACCGTGGCTGCTTTTGCCAATGCTCAGGTAACTGTGGACGGCACATTGTACTATCCGGAAGGATTCGGGAGTCCGTCCGCATCGCAGACGATTAACACCGGGTTTGGCGATAACAATTCGGACACCAGCGGCAATTCTGGCGGAGGCTCCGAACTGGATGCCGTTTACGGAGTGGTAAACAATGGATACCTGTACCTTTTTATAGCGGGTAATCTCCAGGCCAATGGGAATAACATCAATCTTTTTATCGCTGACGGCCAGGGAGGCGGCCAGCAAGTCCTCGAAATTGGCGGTTTGGCCGCCGAACGAGCGATGAACGGTTCGACGTTTAGCCCCGGTTTTACTCCCAATCTGATGTTCACGTTCACCAACAGTGCCACGGTTCTTTCCGTGGACGAGGCTGTTTTATCCGGTAGTCCGGCCACCGAGTCGCACCTCGGTAATATTGCCCTAAGCGACGGCGTGGGCAGCAGCCGGAATGTGGATGCCAGCGGTATCGCGATTGGATTTAACAATTCGAACACCATTGGTGTCAATGGCGACAGCGGCACGGCCGCGAATCAATCCTACGCCAATGAAGTGACAACAGGCCTGGAGTTGGGGATTCCGCTCTCGGTATTGGGGAATCCAACCGATGATGTCGAGATAATGGTGGACATCAACGGCGCAGATTACGATTACCTGTCAAACCAGTTCCTTCCCGGTTTGCCTGTCGGCACGAGCAATTTGGGGGCGGGTGGAACGTACGGCCCCGGCGGAGGAGTCTTCAATTTTGAAGCGGCGTCAGACGAATGTCTGGTCGTGCCGACGGAAGCGCCCGTCTTGACCGTTAACGGAACCACCGCCGATTACGGAATGGCGCATGTATTTGTCAACGAAACATCCAACGATGCTGTTCCGTTGAATATTCTATTTACCCCCAACACGCCGGCCAGCATCGTGGAAGCCGATATTTATTCCAATTTGAATCGGCGCGACTATGCAACGAACCTTGGCAGCAATGGCATCGAGGAAGGAATTGTTCCACCCGACGGCAATACGATAACGACCGGCGAAACCAACCATTATTACGCGGCCTATGCGATGTCGCCGACCAGCACGCCGGGGCAGTATTCCCTAACGCTCTACGCCCGAAAAACCGGCGTCTACCGTTTGACCGCTCGTTATAGGGTGGCGGGGAGTACCAATTGGAATTGGTATAGCACCAATTCGCCTTACAGCACGGGCAACCACCGCGATTTCATGGTGGTAGTATCACCCAGGAAGGCCCAGGCCATGGTCGTTTATGAGCTGGCAGTTAATAACATTGACGCCCGGGGTGATGCCGGCGACGGCTCCCAGCGCAGCACATTTGTTGACCTCTATAATGGCCCTGGATCCTACCCATACGACCCGGTTTATAATCGTTTCAATTTGAGTTATGCAACCAATCTTGGCGTCAATTGGCTCTGGCTTGAGCCGGTCCACCCGATTGGCGTGGAGGACAGCGTCAACAGCCCTTACTGTGTAAAAGACTACTTCCAGGTTTCGCCGTGGATGAGCAAGGCAAAAACGCCCCCTGCCGCAATGCAGGAATTTACCCATTTTGTTGCCGCCGCGGATGCCGCGGGAGTGAACATTATGATGGATGAACCCTTCGACCACACAGCCCACGACGTTGAATTGGATGTTGAAGGGGTGGTGGATTTTGGCGGGACGGGAAACCCCGAAAACTGGCAGCCCACGGACCTCATCCCGGACAGGGTGCCTGAATTTTTCTCAGAAACCAACGCGTGGTGCAGCCGCGCCTCCAGTTCCAACAACATCGCCATCGCTCCCGATATTGATATTCCCAAATGGACGGATGTGAATGACGTTTTTTTTGGGGACTACGCTTCACTGGTCTGCGAAAATCCCCAGGAGGACAATAACGATTTGACTTCCGACGACTGGTTTGACTACAGCACTGCGACCGGAAATTTCGATCACATTACCCAGAACGTTTGGGAATACTTTGCCGATTCGATTCTCTATTGGCTGAATCAAACCGGTTGCACCAACGGCACGCCCGCCAATCAAACTTCCGCGGGGATTGATGGTATTCGCGCCGACTTCGCCGACGGGCTGCCACCCCAATGCTGGGAGTATATCATCAACAAAGTGCGGTCGCGGAAATGGGATTTTGTTTTTTTGGCGGAATCGCTCAGTTGGCCTCCTCCGAGCGCCGCCACCTATCGCTCCTGCCGGGATTTTGACATTGTTTGCGACAGCGTTTACAGCGCGTTCAGGACTGCGGCAGTGGCGGCGGACTATCAGAACATTTTCAACCTGGAGCAAAACAGTTACGGGCAATGCCTCATGTTGTGGAACGCCACTTCGCATGACGCGGGCTTTTATTATACCGACCCTTATCAGGCCTTGATCCGTTATATGATCGGAGGAACCATTTATGGGGTGCCTCATGTATTTTACGGACAGGAAGCGGGAACGACAGAGGGATTTGGCTTCAACCTTTATACCACGAGTGGCACGGAGCAAGTTCCCGACCTGTTTGCGTTTAATTCATTGCAACCCGCCTATGCGGCTACGGTTGGCAATGCAAGGGTGGACGCGCTTTATGCCCTTTACTCCGCCATTGGCCGGGCGCGTCTCTCCAGTCCCGCATTGCAAAGCGCCAATCATGTTTTTCTTAGCCCCGTCTCGCCACAATCCAATATTTTCGCCGTGGCCAAATTCGCAGTCACCAACGGCTTCCCCAATTTTGATGACACTATTTTTGCATTTGTAAATCTGGATTGCACCAACAGTGAACAAGGTTATTTCGACGTCGATCTATCGTCAAACGGCACAAATCTTTTCGGCATCGAACCGGGCCGAATTTATAACGTAAAAAACATCGCTGCGTACACGGGCGCGGACATCAATCGCAGCAGCCGCTGGTTTTGGGGTTCTAATGGAATTAGCGGCGGCACATTGCTAAGCAACGGGCTGTTTGTTTCGCTTAATCCGGTGCCGGGAGACAGCGCCGGCTGGACTAACGCGCCGTTCGAAGCGCAATATTTGAAGCTCTATGACGTGACACCACCGCCGGCCCTTGCCGCGCCAACCACAGCAAGTTCCTACGTTATTGGTGACATTGCGATTTTCAACTGGTCTGCGCCGAACGATCCGATGGGCGGCGTGTCCGGGTATCAGGTCATTGTGGGAACTTCACCGGGCGCGTCGAATGTTTTTAATGGCGTTGTCGAAGGTACGACTTTAAGGGTGACAAACGCTTATGGCGCCACGCTATATGCCGAGGTCAGCGCGATTAACAATGCTGGAATCGTTGGGCCGGCCAGCCCGGCCAGTGCCGGCACTCTGTTGGTAAACCCGGCATGGATTCCCGCTTTGAGCATGCAGGATAATAGCGTATTAGACTGGACGAGTGTATCTGGAATGACATACCAGGTCTGGTCCACGACAAATTTAACGATCCCGTTCAGTGTGGTGGGCGGCGTCGTTACAGGCGCCGGGCCGGTAATCACTGTTACCAATACATCGTCCGGTTCAACAAGATTTTATCGCGTTCAGCTTTTTCCGTAGAATTCCATTCGAAGACATTATTCAACTTCAGATCAACACTCTGCCGATTCGTGGCTTTCAGCCAAATGTTCGGAAGATGGACAAAAAATCGAGAATTCCGGGACAGTTCTCCCTTTTTTGAGCCGGGCTTCTCCTGTCCCATGAAAAAGCCGCTTAATTGTTGGTTTGACAAATCATGCAACGGCCAAAGGGGATTTTTAACCAGCGTATCGGCATCAATGCCTGCTTAAATACCATATTTTTAAGGATGACTTCCTTGGCTCGTTTCCTGCTCAAATCGGGCCGACAGACAGGAACTGTAATTGTCGTAAGAACATGAGCGCATTGGCCAACAATCTCAAAAAGAATTTCGCGGGTCTGCTTCGCGGGTTGCTCCGCAAAGTGGACAATAGTGACTTCGCTGACCCACAACCAGCGCAACCGTTGCAACGCCAACCCGCCCACATACCGGCCCAGCAAATGCCTGCCCACGCCGCCGCCGGACTGTCCGCGGAACTGCAGTCGATCCCCGGTGATCCGCGGTTGCAAGCCACACCCGATCCCATGTCGCCCGCGTCGGCGCCATTGGCAGCAGGAGCAAATCCTCATGAACTGGAGATGCCCTTACTGCCAATCCTCGAACGATTGCCCGCCGATTTGCGCGCCAAATGGATGCTCGGAGGCGTGGACCTCCAGCAGGCAACCATTTCCGTTCCTGTTAAAAAAGTCCTGCCGCAATTGGCCCTGGGCGCGGTCAAAATTACCTTCGGCGAATTGCGCACCGCCGCCCCCACGCTCTTTCGCACCGGCGAGGAATACGATTCGCTTCCCATTGCCCTTCCACTGAACGAGGTGCTTTCCCGATTGAATCCCGCCTTGATTTCGCGCAATCCCGGAAGGAAAACACTTGCGCCTCCGCCGGAAATTGCTGAGCCGTTCGGTCCAGGCGGCCATGGCGCCGCGCTCGCTCCGGCGGCGCCCAAACCGCAGACCACACATTTTTTTAAGAAGACCCCGCCTCCCGAGCCACTCAAGATGCCGACCGCCCCACCCGTCGCCGGCGCGCCTTTGACATTCATCCCCCGGACAATGACGCCGGTTACACCCCCGCCGTCCGCGCCTCCGACGCCACCCTCCGCCGCGCAGCCTTTGTCGTTCACGCCGCGCGCGACCACGCCTATGTCCCCGGCGCCGACGTCCACTCCGCGCGTCAATTTCAACGGGAGCGGGCAAGGTTCGGTATTTCAAACGCCGCCGCCTCCGGCCAGGAATTCGATCCCTTCCATGCCAAACTCCCCTCAGAATGGCATCCCGAATTCGATTCCTGCCTTTCCGATACCCAAACCGCCCGCGCCAACTCCCAATCCCATACCGCGATCTGCGCCCGCACCGGCACCGGAAGCTCCATCCATTCTCGCCTCTTTGGCTGCCTTGTCTGAGGCATGGCCGGAAACCTTGCGGCTGGAAATCGCCCATTTGAACCTGACCATCGCCCGCGTCGCTTTGCCCGTCCATTTGATCGAGCCGGCGCTGAGGCGGGGACGAGTGATCTACGCCTGGCATCATATCCGTTCCTGGATCAAACCAACGCCGCCCCCGGTATCAGTCCACGACGCCATCGAACTGGAGCTGCCGCTGAAGGTGCTCGCGCCGCTGTTTTTGCCGGCGCAAAAGAATGAGGTCCGGCCACAGCTCAAAGCCGAGCTTCCGCCGTCCTCGGTCCCCAATCTATTCTTTGGCTTTCCGCAGCCGCAGCCCGATGAAATGGCCCCGCCTGTGAATATGCCCGAGGCTGTCCCGCAGATTAAGCCGCTGGACGCAAAATTAAACGACTCGAATTTCTATGTCTGGGGCGAAGGCGGAGAGGATCCGCACCTGGACGAAACCACATTCAAGCGCGCTTCCGTGCCGGCCACGGATTTTTCCAGCCGCCGGGCAATGCCGAACGAAATTATCGAGCGCGCGTTGAAACTGCCGGGTATCACCGGCGCCATCATCGCCTTGCCCGACGGATTGAAGGTGGCCTGTCACCTTCCGCCCGAATTGAACGCGGATACCGTGGCCGCATTCCTGCCGCAACTGTTTAGCCGCGTCAGCCAATGCGCCAAGGAACTGCGCATGGGCGAACTCAACAACCTGAATTTCACCCTGGGCAATATCCCCTGGAAAATCTTCCGCGTAAACGCCGTGTATTTTGCGGCATTTGGCGTGGCCGGCGTGTCCTTGCCCACCGCGCAACTGGCCATGCTGGCAGGAGAACTCGATAGAAAGAAATGACCTATGGCAATCATCAACCAAGCTACCAAAGAGTTACAGGTTAAAATCGTCTATTACGGCCCGGCAATGGGCGGCAAGACCACCAACCTGGTGCAGGTCCATGACCACGTGCAAACCGCCGCCGGCAACAAGGGCAAGCTCGTCTCGCTGGCCACCAGCTCCGACCGCACCCTGTTCTTCGACTTCCTGCCGATCGAGGCGATGACCATTCGCGGATTCAAAACCAAGTTCCAGCTTTATACCGTGCCCGGCCAGGTGATTTACAACACCACGCGGCAACTCGTGCTCCGCGGCGTGGACGGAATTGTATTTGTCGCCGATTCGCAGTACGAAAAAATGCCCGAGAACATCGAGAGCTTCCAAAACCTTGCCGATAACCTCGCCTCGCTCAAGCTAAACATCGAGGAAATCCCGTACGTGCTTCAGTACAACAAGCGCGATTTGCCCAATGTCGCCCCCATTGAGTACATGGAATACTTGTTAAACAATCGTGAACTCCAGGTGCCCTCCTTTTCCGCTACGGCCCACAAATGCGAGGGTGTTTTCGAAACCCTCAACATGATCACGCGCCTTTTGCTCCATAAGTTCATCAATCAGACCGCCCAGCAACCGCAGTACGCATGATCAAAGGGACCCTGTCTGTCGCTTTTGAAATATGGCCACCTTGCCACAGCTCATTGAAGAGGACATTCGGAACCTGAATGAGACCCTTCACCAGTTTATCGCCAAAACCGATACGGCGGCGGCCCTCCTCATTGACCGCGGCGGCTTCCTGATCACTCACAAGGGTGATGAACGTGATTTTGACTTTACGACCATCGCCGCCCTCGCCTCGGGCGCCTTCATGGCCAATCAAACCATCGCCAGTCTCGTCAAGGAAACCACGTTCAATAGCACTTATCAGCAAGGCGAAAACTTCAGCCTCTTTGTCATCAGCGTGGATGAACACGCCCTGCTCGTTGCCATCTTTAAGTCTCAGGCCGGCGTGGGCGTCGTAAAGTAT
Source organism: Limisphaerales bacterium (assembly GCA_050737335.1). Lineage (GTDB taxonomy): Bacteria > Verrucomicrobiota > Verrucomicrobiia > Limisphaerales > UBA11358 > UBA11358. The sequence continues at coordinate 14,722 of JBOHXA010000193.1, forward strand.
TTTGCCGCAACCGCCATTAAAAGCATTGCCCGCCAATTAAAGTTGGCCAGGGAACGCGCGCCCGGACAAGGCCTCGATCTTTCCATTCTAAACGTCGCCAATGCAGGGCCGTTCTTTAGGCGGAAGTGAGAAGAAGAGCCAGAAGGCATCCGGCCTGTCAAAGGTCCCAGACTGCGATTTATCAGGGTTGACAAAGAATAGTAGTTGCGTGCGCCGCTGGCGGCAAAGCGGGCCGCTGACATAGATGCGTTCGGTTAAAACGTCGTCCGTGGCAGGCACGCCGCGCCGCGTCATCCCCTCGCCTGAAGCGGCATGCACGATTGGTCGTCTGGCGGGCGATTAACTTCCGTCCGATCATTTGGCTCGCTTCTTCCACACGTACCGAAACAGGATGACCCGTAGCGCCGCGGCCAGGGGAATGGCCAGCACCCCCCCAAGCAGTCCGCCCAGCAGGGTGATCCCAATCAAGACCGCCACGATAATGACCAGCGGGTGCAGTCCTACGCGATTGCCCATGATGCGCGGAGAATAGAAAAAGTTTTCCAGCGACACCACCACCGCGAAAACCACCACAATCATGAGGGGATGGAACCACTCGGCAAATTGCAACGCTGTGAGAATCATGGAAATGATGAAACTACTCAGTGGACCCAGAAACGGGACCATGGTCAGCGCCAGGCAAAGGAAGCCCAGCAAAAAGGCGTAGTCCAGGCC
>JBOHXA010000194.1:0-22802 GCA_050737335.1 Limisphaerales bacterium
CCGAGAACAAGGGCAAGCTGATTGTTACCATCGCTCCATCCACCGGTGAACGTTATCTCAGCACACCGCTGGCCGCGGAAGCTCGCGCGGAAGTCGGGGGATGATTGGAACGGCACAGAGCCGCGCGCGCTCAGCAAGCGGCGCCGCAATTCCGGATGAGGTTGAACAGAAATTTGTTTAATGATATTAATTTTAAAAATTAATCTAAGTGCGCCGTTTTAGTTGGTCAAAATAGCACTTGCATCGAAGCCGTTTAAAGTGTAATTAATAACAGTCGAAGGTTTTAAGAATTCCGTTTGTCGCGGGATTGCTTCCCAAGTTCCAAAACATTCAAGACTGGTTCGGGTATTCACCTTCGAGATTACAATCAATATATGAGCAGTTCAGAAAATAATGGCGAGAAGTCCGGCAATTATGGTTCCGGTTATCTTGAAATCTCAGAAAAAGGCTTCGGCTTTTTGCGAACGGCGCAGAACCATTATCATCCCAAACCCAGCGACATTTTCGTCACGCCCGACACCATACGCCGCAGCTTTCTGCGCGAGGGCAGTTTTATTGAAGGGCCCACCCAGCCGCCGCACCGCGGCACCAGCCCGCAACTCAAGGCAGTTGACAAGGTCAACGAAATGTCCTTTGATCAATATACCAAAGCCGTCCGCTTTGAAAATCTCACCACCATTGATCCAATCGAAAAGTTCAATCTGGAGACCAAACCCGATTTGACCGAAACCCGCGTGATTGACCTCGTCACGCCCCTCGGCAAAGGCACCCGCGGCCTCATCGTGGCGCCGCCTCGCACCGGCAAAACCACCATTCTCAAGCAAATCTGCAATTCCATTACTGTCAATCATCCGGAAGTCTTTGCACTGGTGCTGCTCATTGACGAACGCCCCGAGGAAGTGACAGATTTCCAACGCTCGGTTAAAGCCGAAGTCGTCGCCTCATCCAACGACATGGACCTTGAAACGCACGTGCGGCTCTCGCGATTTACCGTCGAACGCTGCCGCCGCATGGTCGAGAGCGGCAAAGACGTCTTCGTCCTCATGGATTCGCTCACCCGCATTGCCCGCGCCTATAACAGCGTCCACGGCGGCAGCGGGCGCACCATGACCGGCGGCGTGGATGCCCGCGCGCTGGAAATCCCGCGCAAAATGTTCGCCTCCGCCCGCAAAATCGAAAACGGCGGCTCGCTGACCATTCTGGCAACCGCCCTCATTGAGACCGGTTCGCGCATGGACGAACTCATTTTCCAGGAATTCAAGGGCACCGGTAACATGGAGTTGATTTTGGACCGTAAGCTTTCCGATCGCCGCTTGTTTCCGGCAATTGACATCCCCAAGAGCGGCACGCGCAAAGAGGAAAAGCTTTTCCCGCCCAAACAGATAGAAGCCGTCCGCAAATTGCGCCGAATGATGGTGGACCTGAACCCTGTTGAAGCCATGGAAACCCTGGTCGCCGCGCTCAAAAAGCACAAAACCAACGACGAACTTCTCACAAAGTTGGAAAAAGGTTCCTAAGGGATTCTGCAAATCACGAGTGCCTACAGGATCCATGAACCGACGCCTTCGCACGCCGTCTCAAGCCGTCGGCGGACGATTCCCCATCTCTCCGGCTGACAGAGCAACGGTGAGGGCGATCTTTTGGGAGCAAGGACAAGGGGTTTCAAGCCGAACCACTCCGCCCATATAATGAAACTGTCGCTTCTGGCAATCCTGCTCGGCGCCGGTCTGGCCCTCCCCCAACTTTACGCTCTTGCGAATCCGAAAAAATTCGCCGCCTCAGTCCGCGGTTTTCCGCGCAATTTGCCCGCGGGAGTCCTTTTGATGCTCCTGGGCACCGCCTGGTTTGTCTGGAATGTGAACGTCGAACCGGTCGCCGATTTTTCATCCTTCAAACCTGCAATGATGGCCGTTTTTGCCGCGATCGGAATTCTCTCATGCTTTTACGTTCAGGATTTTTTGGCTGTGCGCGGGCTTGCCGTTCTCTTTTTGCTCCTGGCCAAGGCGATGGTGGACGTGGGCCGCCCGCACCTTCCTCAAACCCATTGGGTTCTGGTCATCCAGGTTTGGGCCTATGTTTTGATTCTTGCCGGGATGTGGTTCACCGTTACGCCTTGGAAATGCCGCGATTTTCTCCATTGGATGACCGCAACCGAGGCCCGCATAAAAATTGGCAGCGCCATCCGGCTGGCTTTCGCGATTTTTATTATTTTTCTCGGATTCACCGCCTTTCGCGCCATGTGATTGAGTCTTGGGGGACGGCGCGGCCGCTAACTGTTCACTTTAAAACAAGCGGTGGTTATTGCACTATAGGCGCGTCGTATGAATCTCTCAGACATCAGGCGCGATTATTCGGCTGGCAACCTTGTGCGCACAGACCTGGACGCCAATCCCCTCAGACAATTCCAGGAGTGGATCGCCCGCGCCGCCGGCGAACAAGGCGACTCCCGTTGGCAAAAAATCAGCATCGCCCTTTACAAACTGTGGCAGGTGGTCCTGGGCCATCCACCGGTGGATGGCAACGCCATGGTCCTGGCGACGGCCGACAAAAATGGGAAACCATCCACCCGCGCGGTGCTCCTCAAAAGCGTGGACGAGCGCGGCTTCATTTTTTTCACCAATCACGATAGCCGCAAAGGCCGTGAACTCGGGGAGAATCCCAACGCCGCTTTGACATTTTTTTGGCCTGAACTGGAACGGCAGGTCTGTGTGGCCGGGAGCGTTTCAAAATTGCCGGTCTCAGAGTCTGAAACCTATTTCAAATCCCGCCCTCGCGGCAGTCGTCTGGCCGCATGGGCATCAAACCAAAGTGACACCGTGGCCAATCGCGCCGCGCTGGAAAAGAAATGGCGCGAAATGGAAGTCAAATTTCCAGCGGACATTCCGCTTCCGCCCAATTGGGGAGGATATATCTTAAAACCCGACCGGATCGAATTTTGGCAAGGCCGCCTGAACCGGCTGCACGACCGCTTCCGCTACACGCTGCAACCGGACAACTCCTGGAAACTTGAACGCCTCTCGCCCTGACCCTCTGCATCAAAGCCCAAAGCCGAAGTTTTCGGTCGCTTCTGAAGCCTGCGGCGGGAACCCGAGAACCCTCAACGTTCAACTTTTAGGTTGACATAGCTTTCGTTACAAGCTACCTTTTTTAATAAAGGTAGCTTTTCGCATCCGTAAAGATGAACCTGAATGAAAAATTTGCGGCGATCCGAAAGGGTCTGCTTGAGTTTCTCGTGCTGCAAATCATTGCGGCGGACAAGGTGTACGCCGCAGACATCCTGAAGCAACTCGGCGCGACAGAGTTCGCCACTCAGGAGGGCACGCTCTATCCGCTACTCAGCAAAATGCGGCGCGAGGGCCATCTCGATTATGAATGGAAGGAATCCGAGGCTGGGCCGCCCCGAAAATACTACCAGCTCACGGCAAAGGGACGCGAACACCTGCGCGAAACATTGGATTACTGGAGCCAGATCAACGGAACCGTAAAAAAACTTGGACAAAAATAAAAAAGTCCGACGCCTTTATGAATAAAGTCATCACCATCACTCTCGGTGGCCGCGCGTATCAGCTTGAAGAGGGCGGATATGACGCTTTGCGGGGTTATCTCGAGACGGCGATTGCGCGGCTGGAAAACAACCCGGACCGCGATGAAATTCTGCTGGACATCGAACGGGCCATCGCTGACAAATTTCGCGCCCTTCTGTCCGCCCATAAAAATGTGGTGGAGACGGTGGAGGTGAACGCAGTGATCGCGGAGATGGGCATTGTCGAATCCGAGGCTGATGCCGCCGCCGGAGGCGGTGCTGGCGCCAGAACTTCAGACGCGCCGACCGCGGGCGGAGCGGGGCAGAGTGGAAAAGAAGGCGTCAAAAGCGGACAGCGTCAGCCAAAACGGCTATATCGTATCCGAGAAGGAGCCATGGGCGCTGGCGTATGCAACGGCATAGGCGCGTATTTCAATCTGGACCCGACACTCATACGGCTGGCTTTTGCCTTTTCGACCATTCTTTGGGGGGCCGGGATAATGGTTTACATCGTGCTAATGTTTGTGATTCCCGAAGCGGTCACGCCTGAGGAAAAGGCCGCTGCCACGGGTGATCCCCCGCTTACGGCGGAGGAATTCATTCGGCGGGCGAAGGAAGGATATTACAAAGCAATGAAGGGATTTCCGAACAAACGAGCGCGGCGCCAATGGGCGAGCATTCGTGTCAATGGGGTTATCACTGGCAAAACTATTGGACGGCTCACGCTCCCGTCCATCCGGCAATGGGTTTCACTTTGCCTGTACTTTCCGTGTTTCAGGGCGTGGCAACAATTCTTTGGATTTGCGCCTTCGTTTCCCTCCTCGCCACAGGAACGGTCTTAGGAATGTCTTTGCCGAACAATGTGCCCGTCTGGGCGGCGGCCCTATTCCTATTCGTTCTTTATTGCGTCGTCGTCGGACCCATGAAAGCGGCGCGACGAGCTTGTCATTGGAGTTTAGCCAGCGCCGGGACGCCCGGGACACGTTGGGCTTTTCCCATTGTCGCGCTCGTGGACACTATTGTATGGATTATCGTCACTGTCGTCCTTTTTTGCCTGGCCATCGCCAATTTTCCGGAATTGCGCCATGCTCTCGAAAGCTGTCCATCTGTGGCTCATCAGGCGATACTGGATATCAAGTCCTGGTGGCACAAGTAAAATTGAGATTCAAAATGGGGTACGATTGCGCCCCGCCGCGCAAACGCGCAACGACGGCGGAAGCCATAACGAGTCAACCCTTCAACGCCAGTCCTTCACACAATATGCCGAATATCGAGATTTCCCCGGCGCTTTTGAAGATATTCCAAAACCAGCCGGCGATGACAATGATGCGGCGTCTCTTCACTGCATAAGAGGCATCCACCGGCCAAGATGGTCCGATCCATCTTGTCCTCAATCCGCCGCGTCTGCATCAGTCTCAAAAAATCCCGTTCATATGCTTCTCAGCTTCCCTTTTTCTTTTTATAGGCATCGAGCATCTCCTGCGTGGGCGCCAGCGCCGGCGCCTCGACGTATTCCACGTCCGCCATTCTGGTTTGCCGGTTCCCAATAAAAGCGCGCCTTTTTTGTGCAAATCCCTTCGTTTCCTGTTGCATTTCCTGTTGTCGGACAAATGCAGCACCCGTCCGCTGCCGGGCCACCGTGTCTTCAGGGCGTGTAGAGCGCCCGATAAAACACCTCTGGCCTTGGCCCAATGGCATTGGTCACGCTTAAGGTCGGGCCGGCGGCGATATTCGTGGTCAAATTCGACCAATTTGGTGAAAGAAGATTGGTCGAATACTGCAAACGATACGTCAGGCCGCCCAGAGAGTCCCAGGTGAATACGGCGTTGCCGCCGATCTTAGACAACATTATGTTCGGCCAGGGGATGGGCACAAGACTCACATCGTCAAGGCCCCACAGCCCCGGATCGTTTCGACCGCCAAATTGCAGCGTGGTATTTGTGCTGGTTGCCGTAACGAACAAAACGATATTGCTCCAGGAAGTGAAGGCCGGGGGGTTAAGGAGACTGTATATGGTGTTTGTCGTGGCGCTGTTTGTGTTCCAGTTGACAAAGAACTCTTGAGTGGTGCCGCTGTCAGGATTCAACAGCCACGTTGAAAACAGATAGTGTTGTCCGGGTACCGTCGGAATGATCTGCGAAATGTAGCCGATGATGTCCGGTTCCCCCAGCACGCAAAAATTCGTGCCGGAATGGGGATTATAGCCCGTGTAACCCCCATAGGCAGCTCCCGCGTCAACAAAATCCCAATTGTAAGTCGGATAGCGACTGCCGTTGAGTTTGGTGGTGCCGCCGGTTTGGACCCAGTAGGGAAGGGAGTAAGGATAGCTCTCGAAACCGCCGTTCTGAACTAAATTCTCTCCGGCCAATAGAACAAACTGACGCATGCGCGTGGCATGGCTTGTCTGGTTGGAAAAAACCACGCTGGCGCTGTAAGTGCCGGGAAGGAGATGGTAAGCCGCGGCATTGAGGCTGACGGTCAGAATGGCCGTTGTTTGCGGGTTCAACGTCCCGCTCGAGGTGGATGCTGTCAGCCAGGACGAGGTATTGATAAGCGACCAACTCAGGCTGCTGGCGCTTGAATTGGTCAGCGAAAATTTCATTGCGCTGGCGGTAAAAGGTCCACCCGCGGCGCCAAAGGCCACAAATCCCCGGCCCGGCGCGACTCCCAAGGCATCCGGGAAACCTGCCAGGGCATCAATTAGATTGTCGCCGGCGGGCGTGCCCCATCCTGTGCAAAGGTCGTAGCCAGGCACCGCTGAGAATGCATTTGTGCTGCTGGCCCAAAAGTTGTTGCCGGTAGTAATGTCGTCGAAATCAGACAGGTAATTGGGGCCTTTGCCGATGGTATAGATCGCCGGGTTGATGAAGCCCACAGCTTTGCCGCCTCTGGCGAGAGCCTGCTGATTGATCAGCGCAGTGAACGCGGCCCACGCCGGCGCCGCGCAACTCGTGCCGGCAAGGGTGTATTGGCTGCCTTTATCGGCAATTTCAAAGACATTGTCAGCGATCATCGCCACGTCCGGCGTGTTCCGCATCGTCGTGGAACCCTGGTTGGCGGGCGTCGCGACGCCCTGTTGCCAATAAGGGATGCCAAAATTTTCGCTAATGCCGCCGGATGATCCCACACTGTCATTGGGATCTCCTTCAGGATCACCGCCCCAATCCCAGGTCGTTTCCAGGACGCGCGCGCCGTCGGGGCCGGTCGTCGTCATGGTTGTTCCGCCTACCTGCGTGATGTTGGTGCTTTCGGAAGGGAAAGGAACGCCGCCTACAAAAGCGTCTGAATCACCCACGGCATCATAGAACGATTGCCCTTGCAAATCCATTTGGTGGAAATAGCCCTCCGCCGTCGTGTCCGGCGCGCTGGGCGAATCATTTCCCCACGAACAACTGAACTGCTGCGGCGAATCAACGGTGTCATTGGCCATCGCATCCAAAACATCGTCGAAACTGTCAGACGTTTCGTAAACGACAATTTTTTTCAGGCCCGGCGCGACAGACATGGCCACCTCGATGTCCAGCGCCACTTCCTCATTGCCGCTGCCGGGCGAACTGACCCCGCCATCAACCGCAACATTCGTGAGAAGGACCCCGGGAAGGTCCGCCAGATTTGTGTAGGCCGCAATGTCACTCGGGTAGTAACCGTCCAGCTCGAGCAAACCCAGCGTCTGTCCCGCTCCGGTTAATGATACGCCCGGAACATACGCGGCCCGGAAATCCTTTCCCATGTAAGCGCCTTCCGGTCCGGAACCGGGGCCAAATTGATGGGCGACGGTTGCGGAGTTTTCCAAACGTGTTTTTTTGATTATTCTCGGGACTCTCATCGAATAATCATCCAGGCCGCTCACATGGAGGATGGGCACTGACAAATCCAGGGATGGAATGGTATCGGGCGCGAAAAAAGTCCGGTTTTTCAAAGGATGACGATATGTACGCATCGTCACGTGAAACGCGCGTTCAACGTCCGCGCAGGTGCCGCTCACATCCAGAATCATGCGACTGGAATGTTCCGTTATGGCAAAGCCGTTGGTGTGAAAGAAGGCGGCGACGGTTTCGTAATCGGATTTTGACGGCGCAAATCGTTCGGCAAATTGCTTCGGTGTGAGGTAATGATGAAAATTGGGGCTGGCGGGGTTGTATAATTCGCCGAGCAATTGATCCAGTTTCTCTTCATTGCGCATCGGCAATCCGATCGTGAGTTTGAGGCGGGTCCCTTCCGCAAGCCGGCTAAGGGGCGACAAACGAGAAACATCCGCCGGGAGCGAGTCGCGGAGAAGTTGCTTTCCGTCCGTCTGTCCATGCCCGTTAATGGGAAAAAATACTGGCGCCAATCCAACAACGATCGCAAGTGGCGCGATTCTTCCGAGAATTGCCCGTTTCGCCATAAGCCTTTGTGTAAACAGAGGCCACAGCCTGCCAAATGCATTCCAAATTCTCAATGCGAAAGGGAATCAAACACGTGGATCGGGCGTCCGGGACTGTTCCTGGCCGGGGCGGCGGCGCAACGAGTTGCCAATGTCCCATCGGAACGCCATTTACCCGATAAAAATCCTTCGGATCACCTCCTCGATCGGCGTTTCCTGGATGTCAATATCCGTCACAGGCAAATCGTCCAGGAGCGATTTGCAGACGGCTATCACGCGATCTCGTTTGACTTTCAGCGTGATGGCCGCCGAACTTTGCTCGGTCACCTCGCCGTAACCGGCCAGTTGCTCCCTGGAAAACTGCGCGGCATTTTCGCATTGGATCGTCAGCAGCTTGAAGTCCGCGAAACGGTCCACAATCTCGCTCAAGCGGCCGTCAAAAAAGATTCTACCGTGATCAATTATAATGACGCGTTTGCATAATTCCTGGATGTCCGCCATATAATGGCTTGTGAGCAGGATGGTGGTTTTGTGGGTTGCATTGTGCCGGCGGATGAATTCACGCACGGTCTTCTGCGAGACCACGTCCAATCCGATCGTTGGCTCATCCAAAAACAGGACCTTGGGCTGGTGCAACAGCGAGGCGATCAGCTCCATTTTCATCCGTTCGCCAAGGGAAAGCTCGCGGACGCTCACGTTGAGCTTGTGCCCGACCGCGAGCAATTCCGTCAATTCGCCGACAGTCGCCTCGAATTGGTCTTTGGGAATGCCGTAAATTTCGGCGTTCAATTGCAGGGACTCGCGCGCGGGAAGGTCCCACCAAAGCTGGTTTTTTTGTCCGAGCACGAGCGCAAACTGCCGGCGGTAGCCATCGGCGCGTTCCCACGGCGTGTAGCCAAGCACTTGGGCCCGGCCGGCGGTGGGATACAACAGCCCTGCCAGCATTTTAAGGGTCGTCGTTTTGCCGGCGCCGTTTGGCCCAAGAAAACCCACCAATTCACCAGGCTCAATTTTAAAACCCACTTCATTGACGGCCATGGTCTGCTCGTATTGCCGCCAGAACAGCCCTTTCAACGCGCCTCCAAAGCCCGGCTGCTTTTTATATGTCCGAAAGGTTTTCGTTAAGCTGTTGACTTCAATGACAGGCATGCGGCCAATTAAAAACCAAAAAGGGGAAAGGAAGAATTAAAAAGTTTCCAATCGGGCCGAAGGAAATCCCAAACATTGCGGTAAAATCCGCGTTCCGCGTGGCGGATTACCGCATCAACTGCTTTTCCAGGTAATGAACGACCTGCCGAACGTTCGCATCCACTTCCATCCGGTTTTTGACCAGCCGGCAGGCATGCAGGACGGTGCCATGATCGCGCCCGCCAAAGGCTTCGCCAATGGCATTGAGAGAGCTCTCGGTCAGTTGGCGGGAAAAATACATGGCGATCTGACGGGGAAAAGCAATGTTTTCAGGACGGCGTTTGCTGGTCATGTCCGCCAGGCGAATATCAAAATGCTCGGCCACTTTTTTCTGGATAGCTTCAATGCTGACGGTGAAGCGTCCTTCTTCGTGAAGCGTCTCGCGCAGGAGGCTTTCCACCATTTCAATCGTCATGTTTTTACTATGGAGGGACGCGTAAGCGGCGGTGCGAATCAGCGCGCCCTCCAGGCGCCTGATATTGGTCCGGATGCGGTTGGCCAGGAAATTCAGTACCTCTTCGGGCAGCGAGACGCCCATGATCTGCGCTTTTTTCTTGAGGATTGCCAGGCGCATTTCCACGTCCGGCGGTTGCAAATCGGTGACCAGCCCCCATTCAAAACGCGAGACCAGACGGTTTTCGAGCCCCTGAATCTCAGCCGCCGGACGGTCGCAGGTCAAAACAATCTGCCGGTGCGCTTCGTGCAGGGCGTTAAATGTATGGAAAAACTCCTCCTGGATGCGCTCCTTGCCCGCCAAAAACTGGATGTCATCAATCAACAGCACGTCGGTCTGCCGATATTTTTTTCGGAAACTGACAAGCTTATTGTTCTGGAGACTGTCAATGTATTCGTTGGTGAATTTTTCGGATGAGAGGTAGGCAACGCGCGCCCCTTTTTTATTGTTCCCGACGTGCTGGCCGATCGCGTGAAGGAGGTGTGTCTTGCCGAGTCCCACCCCGCCATACAGAAACAATGGATTATAGGATTTTCCGGGCGCTTCAGCCACGGCCCGGGCGGCGGCGCACGCAAAATTGTTGTTGGTACCCACGACGAACGTGTCAAAGGTATTTTTGGGATTCAAATGAAGATCGCCCTGGCTGGAAGAGCGTTCGGACGGGGACTCGGATTGCCTGGCCGGGCGCACGGGCGCCTTTGACGGCGGGGGGGGCAACTGTCCGTTGACCTTAAACCTTATCTGCAACCGCCGCCCTGCCGCCACAGCCATGGCGTCCTGCAACAGTTCCATGTAATTGTCCTTGAGCCAAACCTCGCAGAATTCGTTGGCCACGGCCAAAGTCACCGAATTGACGTCCAGGTCGGCGGCCTGGAGCGGCGCAAACCACATATTGTAGGTGTCCTGCCTGATCTTGGAACGAATGTGTTCCTGCGCCATGCCCAAAAGTTTTTCCGCCGTAAGTTGCATTTCTGTCAAAAGCTCGGTTTCAAGGGGGATTTATTCACTCCCGCCTAAAAGTTGATATTTTTATCTTTCCTCCGCAATCATTTAATTCCAACTGATGCGGCCTTTTGCACGACTATAAATTGTCAAACCGCGGCGAGTTTGAATCTTCAAAGTATTAGATATAACACGTTGCAGACAAGCTACTTACAATTCGCGCTTCAGAGTCGCTCTCCTCTCTATTGCGCCTTCTTCCTGGTAATTCAAATGCCCGTGCGATTGCGCAACTGTTTTATCGTAAAGGCTTCAATTTTTCTAGGAGAATCTGTTAGCTCTTATTCCCAACTTATTCACCGTCCAGGTTCGCGGCAGAAAAACGCACTCCGGAACACAAATTCTGGCGGTCTGGACGGGGCTGCGATCATGCGCGCCAGCCAGTCCCAATCCCTTTTCCTCGCATCGTAGCAGCGGACATGACTCCGCTCTGACCATCTCGGTTTTGGCGAACCTTGTCTGTACCTAACGTGGTATGACCGGCACGTATGACGTGGCGGCGCCCCCGAGGCTCAATCCGGCCGGGATTTTCGTATGGTCATGCTTGAACATTCTTTGGTTATTGGATGTCGGAGCTCAATAGCGGGCGGTCGCAGTGACCGTGACGTTGCCGCGATCGGCGGCTAATAGGCATTTAGGAATTAATAACAAAAACTTATAATATATAAAAAGGCGTTGACAACAATAAGTCATTATGATTTATTGAGGGTGGAAATTGAAGTTGGAGTTGCGGATGGTTCTTTGAATTTAAAAATTTGGTTTGTGCTTGGCACAGGCGCGAGCTGAAAGTCTCCGTAAATCTGCAAATGTGCGTATCAACAATTCCCCGGGCCTTTTGGTCACCCCCTGACCGACTGGCCCGGTTTTTTTTATTGCGAAAGAAGTCGCTTTATCGCTCCTACTGATTGAAGCCCATCCAACCGATTCTTAAACCTGTCCCAATCCCGGCTATTTTTTGGGGACCACGTGATTTCGGCAATGGCACATTCGCGGGGAAAAATCACGCGTTCGGCCTGCGGCAGCGATGCCACGTATTCCGTCCATAAAACCCCCTCGGCGCCAAGAATACGAGACTGAAATCGCTGCGGCAGCCCCGCCGGAACCGGATCGAACGAATATACTTTTTGGAGAGGGGTGTAGATGTCGGGCGCGTCGGGCTTGTGATAATGGTCCAGGTAACAATAATCAATCGGCGTCATGATTGCATCGTGGCCCGTCTCGGCCGCGGCTTTGCCGCCGCCGATCCAGTCCATCACGACTGCGTTTGTGGCAAGCCCGCCTTCGAGAATCTCACTCCAGCCAATTAGAATCCTGCCGCGCGCGTGTACAAATCGTTCCATGCGCTTGATAAAATAGCTTTGAAGTTCATCTTCACCATTCAAATGCTCGCGCCGCATGAGCGCCCGGCAAGCCGCGCTGCGGTCCCAATAATTGCGCCGCACTTCATCTCCGCCAATGTGAATGTACGGAGTGGGAAAAAGCTTGAATACTTCGTCGAGCACTCCATCCAGAAATTTAAACGTGGCCTCATTGGATGGATCATAAATGCCGTCGTGAATGGAAAGGTCATTGTCAGTGCTATACGGCCCGCCAAAACAACTGAATTGCGGATAGGCCGCCAGCGCCGCCTCTGAATGGCCCGGCATTTCGATTTCTGGTATAACCATGATATGCCGCGCCGCGGCATACGCCACGACCTCGCGAATGTCCTGCGGCGTGTAAAACCCGCCGTAACGGCCATCCGGCCCGAATTTGTCAGGGGATGGTTTTGTCCAGTCCGGAGCATTTATTGCGGCGGGTTCCACATTGGGATTCCCGCGCCAGGCGCCAATTTGGGTTAGCCTGGGGTATTGCTTGATTTCGATGCGCCAGCCCTGATCATCGGTGAGATGCCAGTGAAAACGATTCAACTTATACAGCGCCATATCATCGAGAATCGTTTCCACTTCCGCTTTGTTAAAGAAATGGCGGCTGACGTCGAGCATCAATCCCCGCCACGGGAACCTCGGCCAATCCGTAATGCGCACACATGGGACCTGCCAATCCGCGCGGGTGCCCCGCGGGTCCATTCCGGACATTTCTGGCGGACCGGATGCCTGTCTTGCGCGCGATTGAGGCGGAGAGAGCAATTGCAACAGTGTTTGGCCTCCGTAAAACAATCCCGTCTGGGTAGGCGCGCAAATCACGACGTCTTTGGTGGTCACGTCAAGTTCGTAACCCTCGGCGCCCAGGCTACAGTTTGCGCTCCTGGTTGTGAATACAATGGAATTTGGAAGCGCGTTGCCCGAAATTCGCCGATGCGCCTTTAACGGATGGCCTGTGAACACGCCAAGGCGTTGAGCAAAAAAGGCCGCCGTCTTCCGCGAATGCCAATCGGCGCAAACCCGCGTGCCTGGCGTAACCGCAAATGACCCGTCCATTCGCTGGATGTGTTGCGGCCACGGAACCAGCGCTAAATCATCCGTGCCCGCGGCAAACACCCTGGCAGCCAGAAGCAAAATGATGAGCCATAAAATGGAGCGCATTTGTAAGACGTTGACAATTTGAGGACGAGGCGTCAATAGAACCCTGAAAAAACGCCGTCTTTTTCCTTTTTCCTTTTTCCTTTTTAAATTAGACAGGATGGATGTGTTTGCGGCGGATAGTTTTGATTCTTGTGTTCGGCGTTATGCCTGCTCTCGGGTGGAATGCGCGGGCCGGCCAATTGGGTGGTATAACACCGTTGCCGCCGCAGGTCCCTTATCTGAACACACGCGAAGACTTTTTCATGGGCAATGGTTATGCCGGCGCCGGCGGGCCGGGCGATGGCTCATGGAATTTCCTGGTCGGACCCGATTACACCTGTCCCAATTACCTGAAACGCGAAGAAATCCGCCTGGTTGTGGATGGCGCCGAGGAACCATTAACCATAAATGTGCATCGCGCTCGCAAGACGGGAATCTTCTACGGGGTCACTACCAACGCGAACTTGAAGGTTACGCTTGTTGATTACGCCTTAATGGGTGAGCCGTGCGTCGCACGGATGGTTCGCGTCGAAAACCTTTCTGCGCGAGATTTGGCGGTCGTGAGCGTGCGCGCGTACATCGAGCCAATCAGCGGCCCGGGAAGGAGCCATGAAGTTTCGTTCTTCATCAACGGTCAAAGGAATTGGCTGCAACTGAAACTGGATACGTCGCTCAAATGTTGCGAAGGCCAGTTTTGCACAAACTGGGCGGACCGTTATGCCACCATTGTCTTCGACAAGGCGGTGGATTCCGTAACGCGCACCAACGGCAATTACGTTTTTACCACCGCGCCTGAAACCATCCGGCCTCATTCGTCCTCTGATACTGTGCTGTATCACTACATGGATTATACAAATGATGGCGGTGTGTTTTGGTTGGAAAGACATGAACCGCAAGATCCCGCATGCGACGCTGCCAACTGGATTGGATGGTGGCGGAAATGGTTTGATGACGTGGCTCCGGAATATTCACTGGATCGGATCAAAGACTCGCGGGTTCGGGATCTTGTGGAAGGCGGCCTGGCAACGCTTAAAATGAACGAAAGTCGCGACGGCGGAATCGTGGCCAATGAGCGGGGCTGGGACATGTCGTATGTGCGTGACGCTTATTGCGGTCTGCGGGGTTTGACGGCGTTTGGCCATTTTGACGAATCGCGCCGATTTATTGCATGGCTGGACCGTCAGTATCGCGCGCATGGGCTTATCCCGGACGCGGGGCCGGTTGGCAGTCTGACTTATGCGCATCCCAATGGAAACAATGGCCGCTTTTGTCCTGAAGCCAATGCCGTGGTGGAAGTGACGGCGCTATATATTCTTGCGGCCAGGGATTACTACAACGGCACGCATGATTTGAAGACGCTCACAAACGTTGACACCTCACTGAGCTATTCGATGGACGCTCAACTGAAGTGCGCAAAGGCCAACGATTATCGGTTGGAATTCAGCGGCGACGAAACGGAATTGTGCGGGGCCTCTGATGTAGCCGGTCTCAGGGCCGAAGGATTTAACCGCAAGTTGGAACAGTATTGGTCCATGACGTCCATCGCGCTGTGCTCGTCCTCGCTGGCCTTTTACATTGAGTATTTGAATGCGCAGGGCAAAGACCCCCGGCATTATGTGAATCGCCTGAACAATCAAACGCTGAATCTTTATGATGAACTGACGCGTTTGCGGGACGCGCTGGAAAGAGACTTCTGGAGGACAAATGTGCCGGATTGTCCGCAAGGATTTCATGATTGGTTTCGGGTCAAGAACACGGGCGCCTGGCCGTCCGGCCGACTGCTTAACTTTACCTTATTTCCCATCTATTACGGAACACCATTAAAATATCCTGAGCGCGCCAGGTGCGACGTCGAAGCGATGAAACAGTTTTTCAATCCCGAGGTACCGCTGCTGCCGGTCACGGGGATCTCTGGCAGACGATCGCTCGGCCATGATTTGGGTTATTTGCTGTGGGGACTTGTGGCTGTTGATGACCCGGAAAAGGAGGCCGTTTATAAAGCGCTGGTGGATGGGCCTACGGCCGGTTGCTGGGGCACATACCATGAAGCATATGCCGGCGACGGAAAACCGAACCGCAACGGCTTGCGAACGTTCGAAACAGGCGTGGATTTGAGCGCGATTGCGAAGTATTGGGGAGTCGGGGAAAAATGATGAAAACAAGAATTGCCCGGCGCTGGGTTTCCCCGCGAAAACCACGCGCGACGGACTCGATGCCCGTTTATGTAACGCGGCTACAAATGAAAAAGCGCGAACGGCTGTCGCCGTTCGCGCTTGATGAAGCTTTCTGAAAATTATGCCTTGACGGCCATCTCCCGGTCGCGGTCTTCCATGGCGGCTTTGCGCGACAAACGCACCCGCCCTTTTTCATCCACGCCCAGGCATTTGACGGCAATTTCATCGCCTACTTTGACGATGTCTTCAGTCTTTTTGACGCGGAAATTGGCAAGTTCGCTAATGTGAACCAGGCCGTCCTTGCCGGGGAGGAATTCCACGAATGCGCCAAACTCCTTGATCGTCACGACTCTGCCTCGATAAACCTTGCCCACTTCGGCTTCGGCTGTCATACCCGTGATGGCGTCGCGGGCAATCTTCATGCCGTCGGGGGAAACCGAGAAAATGTTCACCGTGCCGTCATCTTCGATGTTGATTTCGCAGCCCGATTCCTCGACCAGGCGCTTGATGTTCTTGCCGCCGGGGCCGATGAGGGCTCCGATCTTTTCAGGATTGATCTTGATGACCTCGATGCGCGGCGCGTATTTACTCAATTCCTTGCGAGGCTCGGCCAAAGTCCTGGCCATTTCGCCCAGAATGAGCAGGCGCGCCACGCGGGCCTTTTCAATCGCCTCCGTCATGATCGCCTGCGGCAATCCTTTCAACTTCAAGTCCAACTGAAACCCGGTTATGCCTTTCTCGGTGCCCGCGATTTTGCAATCCATGTCGCAATAGTGGTCTTCCCAGCCGATAATGTCGGTCAGCAATTGGTATCGGGAAATTTTGTCGCCGCTGTATTCGGTACAAATGCCGACGCTGATGCCGGCGACGGGCCGGGCCATGGGAACGCCCGCGTCCATGAGGGCCAGCGTGCCGCCGCAAACCGTGGCCATGGAGGTGGAACCATTGGATTCCATGATCTCGCTGGTCACTCGAATGGCGTACGGATAATCCTTAAGCGGCAGCACCGGCTCGATGCTGCGTTCGGCAAGCGCGCCGTGGCCGATTTCACGCCGGCCCGGACCGGAAATTCGGCCCGTTTCGCCGACGGAAAAGTTCGGGAAATTGTAGTGGAGGATGAATTTCTTGGTCGTTTCGCCGCCGGTAAAGGCATCGAATTCCTGGACATCCTCACCCGTGCCAAGCGTAGCGAGGGTGACCGCCTGCGTTTCACCGCGGGAAAACAGGGCCGAGCCATGGGCGCGCGGAAGAATTCCCACTTCGGATGAAATGGGCCGTACGTGGTCGAAGCCGCGGCCGTCCAGCCGCTTGCCGCTGTTCAAAATCAAGCTGCGAACGGCTTCCTTTTGGATGTAATAAAACGCGTCCTTAACGACAAATTCGTCCACGCGTTCGGAACCAAATTTCTCCGTGAGTTTCGCGCCGACTTCATCTTGAATGGCTTTGACAGATGCTTCGCGCGCGAGCTTGCCGGGTGTCAGGAGAGCCGGGACGAAGCGATCGCCAGCCAGGCTTTTGGCCTCCAGCAGGATTTCCTCCGGCACGGTGTTAAGCATAATTTCACGTTTCTTTTTACCAGACTTGGCCGTCAGTTCTTTCTGGGCGGCGATGAGGGGCAGACAGCATTCCTGGCCGAATTTCAGCGCGGCAATGAAATCTGCCTCGGGGATTTCCCTGGCCGATCCTTCATACATCACGACGTCGCTCTCGTTGCCGACATAGACCAAATCCAAGTCACTTTCCTCCATGTCCTGGTGCGTTGGGTTGGCGACGAATTTGCCGTTGACGCGTCCCACGCGCACGGCGCCCAGCGGTCCGGCCCACGGAATATCGCTGACCATCAGCGCGGCGCTTGCGCCAATGATGCTCAATATGTCGGGGTCGTTTTCCCCATCGGCGCTTAAGACGATACTTTGCACCTGTACTTCGTTGTACCAGCCCTTCGGAAAAAGCGGGCGGATGGGCCGGTCTGTGAGACGGGACGTTAGAATTTCCTTTTCCGTCGGACGCCCTTCGCGTTTGAAGTAACCGCCGGGAAATTTTCCGGCTGCGGCGGCCTTTTCGCGGTAGTCAACGGTCAATGGAAAGAACTCCTGGCCTTGTTTAGCTTTCGTGGCGGCGACGGCCGCGACGATGACGATGGTTTCGCCAAGGCGCACGGTCACCGCTCCGTCGGCCTGCTTGGCAAGTTTCCCTGATTCAATGGTGATAGTCTTATCGCCCACCTGGGCGGTTATAGTCTCTGGCATATGTTTCCTTCCCGCGCTGCCAGAGGAACTTCAGTGAACCCCGAAAATCTTCGGAGCTGATTGAAATTTCCCGGCAGAGCGGATCTAGTTTTCGCGAATTTGTTTTAAAAGAGTCGGGCAGGTCGCGTTTCCACCCCGAACTTGAAGCAAGACACAGTCAATATAAAACAAAAACCGCGCCTCGCAAATTCATGAGCGCTTAATGGCGCAGTTTCAGCTTCTTTGTAACCGCCTGATAGCGGCTCAAATCCGTGCTTTGCAGGTAGTCCAACAGCCGCCGGCGCTGGCCGACCATCATCAGCAGGCCCCGCCGCGAACTGTGGTCTTTTTTATTGCCCTGCAAATGTTCGGTTAAATGATTGATGCGTTGCGTCAGCAGCGCGATTTGCACATCAGCCGACCCTGTGTCGCCGTCATGTGTTTTAAATTGCTCAATTGTCTTTGCTTTAGCTTCCATAATTTTGAGGAGTCTAGTGGTTCGCGCCGCGGATGTAAAGGCGCTTTTAGCCAAAGCTTTCGGCCTTTAAGCCTCCGGCGCGATAGGCGCCTGATCAGGCCGCCAACTCCTGGAGCTTTCGCTCCAACTCGTGAGCCATGAGCGGATTGATCAATGGATCCAACTCGCCGTCAATGACGTTGGCCAGGTTATACAAAGTTAAATCAATCCGATGGTCCGTCACACGGTTCTGGGGGAAATTATAAGTTCGTATTTTTTCGTTGCGTTCGCCCGTCCCGACCTGCTGTTTCCGGTTGGCGGCGTATTTCGCGTTTTCTTCCTCGATTTTCGCCTCAAGCAAACGCGAGCGCAACACTTTGAGCGCCTTGGCCTTGTTCTTCTGCTGCGAGCGCTCGTCGGCGCAGCGCACAATCAGGCCGGAGGGTTTATGCTGGATTTGAACGGCCGAATCGGTGGTGTTCACTCCCTGGCCGCCTTTGCCCGAGGCGCGGCAGACGTTAATCTCCAGGTCTTCGGGATTGATTTCCAGGTCCACTTCCTCGGCTTCCGGCAGCACGGCAACGGTCGCCGTGCTGGTGTGGACGCGGCCCTGCGCCTCGGTGGCCGGAACGCGTTGTACGCGATGCACGCCGCTCTCATACTTAAACCGCTTGAAAACGTCCGTGCCGGTAACGCCAAAAATAATTTCCTTAAAACCGCCCAGGTCCGAAGGACTCGAATCCAGCGTTTCGACCTTCCATCCCCTTGCCTCGGCGTAGCGGCAATACATCCGGTATAGGTCCGCGGCAAACAACGCGGATTCCGATCCACCCGCCCCGGCGCGGATTTCGACAATCGTGTTTCGTGAATCCGCGGGGTGGGGGGGGACGATCCCAAATTGAATTTGCCGGGACAGTGTTCTTTCGTCGGCTTCCAGCCGGCTCATTTCGTCCCTGGCCATGTGGGCCATCTCGGACTCCGGCGATTCGGTTTTCAGCAGCGAGCGGTTCTCGGCCAGGTCCGCCATGATTTTGCTGTATTTCCCGCCGATCTCAAGGAGTTCCTTGAGCCGGGAGTATTCACGGGACAATTCCTGCGCCCGCTGGGGGTTGTCAAAAACTCTCGGATCGCTTAGCGCCGTCTCCAGTTCGGAAAAGCGCGCGCGAAATTTCTCAATGTGCGGCAAAAGATTCATGGCAAAAAGAAATCCGCCCGCCGGCGACCGGGCGCCGGCGGGCGGACTAAAATCGGCCCGCTAAGCCTTCTTCTTTTTCTTGATGGCGAACGCCTCCTGCGCAGCCTGCGTTTTGGCGGCGCGCTGCTGGAATTTGTCCACGCGGCCCGCCGTGTCCACGAACTTTTGCTGTCCTGTGTAAAACGGATGGCAAACGTTGCAGATTCCCACGATCACGGTGGCTTTCGTGGACCGCGTCTTGATCACGTTGCCGCAGGCACAACGAATCTCAGCGTCCATGTATCTAGGATGAATGTCCGTCTTCATAAAAAAGGATATCTAAAATATCAGAAAAAACGCGAAGGACAAGGGGATTTTTACGCTATTTTTGGCGCACGGCGGCCGGCCGGGGCCGCGCAAGAGAACGACGCGCAGATCGCGGAGAAAAGTCGGACCATTTCAAACTCAAGGCAAATCCACGCCGGCAACCGCCATCGCGGCAATTCCTTCTTCGCGGCCGGCAAACCCGAGCTTTTCATTCGTCGTGGCCTTGACGCCAACGCGTTTTTCAGGGATGTCCAGCGCCGCGGCGATGTTCTTTTTCATGGCGGCGATGTGCGGGAACAATTTGGGAGCCTGGGCGATGATGGTCGAATCCACGTTCACAATGGTTCCTCCTTTTTTGGAGACCTGGGCCGCCGCCTCCCGCAAAAATATTTTGCTCGGCGCGTTCTTCCAACGCGGATCGGTGTTGGGAAAAAAATGGCCGATGTCTGTTTCGCCTATCGCGCCGAGGATCGCATCGCAGATGGCGTGCATCAGCGCATCAGCGTCAGAATGGCCGTCCAGGCCTTTGGCGTGGGGTATCTCGACGCCGCCCAGGACCAGTTTTCGTTGCGGGGCCAGCGCATGAACGTCATAGCCAATGCCAACGTGAACCATAAGAAATTAAAAAGGAAAAACGGGACGGGAAAAAGAATATTTTCCGCTTTAATTGCCGGCCGGCTCATCGGCGGTTTCAGGGTCCTGGGTTTCCGCGAGCCCGGCCGTCTTTTCGGCGGGTGATTCTTCGAGGGCTTTGCAAGCGCCCGCAAACAGGGCTGTGAAGAGGCCGCCGCCCAGGAGCGTGTTCCGGAAAAATTCCCATGATGGCGGAAAGCCCGGCAACCCGGTGAATAGGGCCTGGATCCATCCGGAAATCGTCTTTGCATAAGCCGGGTCCTGAAACCAGGACAATGTGTTGGTCACGACGTAAAACAGCAACGCGCCCAGGATTCCGCCTGAAACCAGTTTCCAGAGCGGGGCGGATTTTCCCATCCATTTGCCCAAGGCAATGAGGCCGGCATAAATGGCGTAATTGAGGAGCATTTCCCGGGAAAATGGGCTGACATGATAGTAAAATATGTTCAGCGCGGCATCTGTGACGGCCATGGCGGCCAGGGGCAGCCACCAGGCGAGGGCGCCGCGAAAATAAACACCCGCGCAAAATGCCAACGCATAGACCGCGCTGAAATCCGGCGGAAACAATTTCGGAACGCGTGACACCGCGAATATCGCCACAAACAAAATGGGCAAAATGGCGCGCCTCATATCGCAATAATAACCGGACCGCGCCGTTTTAAAATTAAAAATTGTGGTTCCATTTTTAATTATCCGTTAGGTTATTGGCGTGGTTGAAGTTCCAAAGTCCATGCGCGCGATCGTTTATCGCGGTGTCAATGACCTGCGTCTGGAAACCGTCCCGGTCCCCGAAATCAGCGAGGGTGAGTTGTTGGTCAAAGTAGCCGCTTGCGGCGTCTGCCCAACGGACATCAAAAAAATCCACTATGGCTTGTTGCCGCCGCCGCGCATTTACGGTCATGAAACCGCCGGGACCGTTGTCAAAATCGGCGGTGGCAAAACCCGTCTCACGGTGCGTTCGCCATCGGTGCCGAAGTTTGTCCTGAAAGCGGGTGATCGCGTGGCTTTGCACCACCATGTTCCTTGCATGGTTTGCCATTTTTGCCGTCACCGGGCATTTGCCCAATGTCCAACGAACAAGCGCACGGGCATTACCGCCGGATTTGAGCCGGCGGGCGGAGGATTCGCCGAATACGTCCGTGTCATGCCCTTCGTCCTGCCCGGAGTGGTCAAAATTCCGGGCAGAAATACTTTTGAAGAAGCGGCCATGTTTGAACCGCTCAATACGGTTCTCAAGGCGGTCAACCGAATGAATGTGCTGCCCGGCGATCGAGTGCTGGTGGCCGGACAAGGGCCGATAGGGCTGATGTTTACAAAACTCCTGAAACTACGGGGCGCCCGCGTGCTCGCCACGGACCTCCTGGAGTCCCGCTTGAAACTGGCCGGAAAATTCGGCGCAAAATGGGCGGTCCCCGCAAACCCGCCTGGTAGCGGATTTCCCATTCCTGAAGGCTTCCTTCCCAAGGGTCCGCATCGCGCGGGTGTTCAGGCAAATTCCATTTGGTTCGATGCGGCCGTAATCGCCGTTCCTTCCGACGCGGCCGTGCGGCAGGCGGTTCAACTGGTTCGCGGCGGGGGCCGGATTATGCTTTTTGCCCATACTAAACGCGCCGGCACTGGAACGAAAAATGGAGATGGCCATGCCGCCGCATCGGGCTTGTTCCCGCTGGATTTGGCGTCAATCTGTGTGGATGAAAAGGACTTGATGGGCAGTTACGCTGCGGATTTTACGATCCAGAATGAAGTGGGGCGGCTCATTTTCTCGCGCGAATTTGACATGCGCAAGATCATCACCCATCGCTTTCCGCTCGAAAAAACGGCTCAAGCCGTCGCCCTGGCCGCGCGTCCCACCGAAGATTCACTGAAGATCATCGTGACGATTAGCGATTAAGATAGCCAGCCGGAAAACCATTTTCATCCCGAATGCGGCAGAGTGCCCGCTATCGCCGGGGAGGAGGATTACCTTGTTGCGGAGCGACATCAGATCCCGGGGTTACGCCCGCCTGTTTATCGAATGGTGTGGGGGGAAAAATGGCGGCTTCGGGATTGCCCTGCTGTTGCATTTGCGCGTGTTGAGCCGCGAGCAAAGCAGCCTCATCTTCACCCGAGAGACCGGCATTGACGGCGGCCGCGCTTGGATTATAAATGCCGCTATTTCCACTGGAATTATTTCCGAAACTATTCCCTGAAGAAGATTCGTTGTTGTAAGAATTATTATCGGACTGGGGATGTCCGCCGAAAGTTTGCGGCTGAAAACCTGGATTGTCGCCGCCGAACCCGCGGAAACGGCGTCCAAACGGAGGGCGCCCGCCGTGTTGGCCGGGCCAGCTCGGGGCGGACGGCGCCGAACCGGACGAGGTGACTCCCTGTTCAGTCAAAGGGATCACCTGCTCGATACCGTGATTCATAAAGGTGACGGATTGCTTTGGAACATCAATCTTTGTGACTTGAACATCGTCCTGCGCTTCACCTTCGGTAAACATGTAGGATTCATCCTGCGGCCTGCGGTTGCCACGAATGACACTAGCCACTTTAAAGAGGGCCTCGGGCGGACCGAAGATTGTCATGATGCCCGTGAGCGTGATCTTGGGCGGCGGGGGCCCCTGCGGCGGCGGCGGCGGAGTGTATGGCGGAATGGGATTCAGCCCAAATACATTTCGTGTGACAATGGATTCGTAGGGATTGCCGGAATTGTTGGACGACGCGGCAATAGGGGAGACAAGGGTGGTTGGATGAACAGCGCGCGCGGCGCTTTTTGATTCGACAACACTAGCC
>JBOHXA010000195.1:0-1783 GCA_050737335.1 Limisphaerales bacterium
ATGCTTTTTTCACCACGATCCGCTTCCCGCAATATCCGAATCTTGTCTTCGGTCGTATATCGTTTGCCTTTCATTCGTCTGGTCCTTTCTTGCGTCTCAGACTAACACATCAACCGGCCCGAAAAAGCGAAGTCACGTCAGCCTGTTCCAAAACGGCGAGTGCCCAGCGATAATCAAACAGTTGCTCCGGTGTTTGCGCGTCGGCAGGCTCCCAGTTTTGATTCTCTTCGTCGGCAAGAGACTCCAATGAAATTAAAGTGCGGCCGCCGCCGCGTTTTTGCGCCTGCGCGCGCCGCCATTCGTTGCCCGTGAAATGCTTCAACGCGGCGGGCAGAAACGTCCGAAATTTCCCGCGTTCGCGATCGGCTTCTTCAAGCCAGTCCTTTTCCAGCAGCCGGCAAAAAAATCCCTGCGTCAAATCGCGCGCTTCTTCCGGTCCGGTTCCCAGCCGACGGACGTGGGCGTAGATCGCCGGCCAATAAACACGACACAACGCTTCCAAAGCAGCCTGCGCTTGCGGAGTTCCTCCATCGGCCGCCGCCTGAACCACGCTCCAATGAGTCGTCGCAAATAAACCGGCGTGTGAAGTTGGATTCTCTGGAATACTTTTCCCAGATTTCATAATGGGAATGGTTTATGTCTATAATTTTTGAATTGCAAGCGGCATTCACCATATTATTCTTTGAGTTTGCATCGCTAATTGCCCTTCGGGCCGGCACTGGCAGTGGAAGTGTAGGCGATGCGAGGAACGGTTGTGAGTGGATCGTTCCGGCGAAAGGGCATCGGGGCGAGACGGATTAGCGGCGGGAGCAAAAGCTCGCAAGTCTTTGGCGCTTCCTTTCATTGCTGCTTCTGCTGAACATCAAGCAACGCTTCAATTCCTATTCAGGACGGCATGGTGATGCCCATGACCTTGAAAAGCAGTTGTCTGGCCACGGAAAACAACAGGAGGACGACGGCCGTCACGCAACACTCCAGCCGTGCGGTGCGGATGCATTGTTCCGCCGTGTATCGTTCGGCGTCATGGCCGGAAATGCCGGCACACCATCGGGTCCACAATCACGAAGAGCGATCTGGCCGTCTCACCCAAGCCACTTCTAGATGCGAAGCCGCCGCGAAACTGGCAAATGGTTCTTGGTGAAAGTCGCCGCGTGGCGCACTATATGAATGGCCACGCATCGGCAAGTTTGTCTGTGCTATCGGACAAGATTCATGCAGTCACCATCCGCAATTCGCAAGGTCGCATTTCTTGGCGATTATCTGCCGCGCAAATGCGGCATCGCCACGTTCACGACGGATTTGCGCTGCGCCGTGGCGAAAGCGTTTCCACAACTGCAATGTCTCGTCGTGCCGGTCAATGATCTCGCAGACGGTTATGATTATCCGGCGGAAGTGCGCTTTGAGATCGCGGAGCAGGACCTGACCTCTTATTTGCGTGCGGCGGATTTTCTGAACATCACGGACGTGGATGTGGTTTGTGTGGAGCACGAGTTCGGCATTTTCGGCGGACCGGCGGGCAGCCATGTGCTGGCGGTTCTCCGTGAATTGCAAATGCCCATCGTCACCACGCTGCACACGGTATTGCGCGAGCCAAACGAGGATCAACGGCGCGTGATGCGCGATTTGATCCGGCTCTCGACGCGGCTGGTGGTGATGAGCGAACGTGGCCGGGAATTTTTGCGCGAAGTTTATCACGCGCCGGAAAACAAGATTAACCTCATTCCGCATGGCATTCCCGACATGCCGTTCGCGGACCCGAATTATTTCAAGGACGAATTCGGCG
>JBOHXA010000196.1:0-8016 GCA_050737335.1 Limisphaerales bacterium
TGCGTGGTTCCCGACACGTGTATTGGCGGCGTGGCTGAGGCGGCGGCCTGCGCTGAAAAATTTGCGCGCGAGGGTGTGGGCCTTTCGCTCACCGTCACGCCCTGCTGGTGTTATGGAAGCGAAACGATGGACATGGACGCGGTCCTTCCCAAGGCGGTTTGGGGATTCAATGGGACGGAACGTCCGGGCGCGGTTTATCTGGCCGCCGCGCTGGCGGGCCACGGGCAGAAAGGTTTGCCTGCATTCGGCATTTACGGGCGCGACGTCCAGGACAGCGGCGACAAAACCATTCCGGATGACGCGCGTGAAAAGATCCTGCGCTTTTGCCGGACCGGCCTGGCCACGGCCATCATGCGGGGCAAATCCTACCTTGCGATGGGCGGCGTCTCGATGGGCATCGCCGGCTCGATTGTGAGTCCGGAGTTCTTTGAGGCTTACCTGGGCATGCGAGTGGAATCGGTGGACATGAGCGAATTTATCCGGCGCATCGAACGCGGGATTTTCGACAAATCGGAATATGAAAAGGCGATGGCGTGGGTGAAAAGCAATTGCAAAGAGGGCAAGGATTACAATTCGCCAAAGACGACGCGGCAGCGGGGGCAGTTGGATCGTGAATGGGAAATTTCGGTCAAGATGGCGCTGATCGCGCGGGACCTGATGATTGGCAATCCGCGCCTGGCCAAACACGGTTTTGGCGAGGAATCATTTGGTCACAACGCCATCGCCGCCGGTTTCCAGGGCCAGCGGCAATGGACCGATCACCTTCCCAATGGCGATTTCATGGAAGCGATTCTCAACACGTCATTCGATTGGAACGGCGCGCGGGCGCCATTTATCGTCGCCACTGAAAACGATTCGCTGAACGGTGCGTGCATGTTGTTCGGCCATCTGCTCACGAATTCGGCGCAGATTTTTGCGGACGTGCGCACGTACTGGAGCGCGGCCGCGGTGAAGCGCGTGACCGGCCACAAATTGAGCGGACCCGCCGGCGGCGGCTTTTTGCATCTCATTAATTCCGGCCCAGCCGCGCTCGACGGGACGGGCCAGCAGAGCATCGGCGCAAAACCGGCGATGAAGCCGTTTTGGGAGATCACCGATACCGAAATCAAAAAATGCCTCGCGGCGACGACGTGGCACCCGTCAATTACGGAATACTTTCCCGGCGGCGGCTGGTCCACACGGTACCGGACGCGAGGGGGAATGCCTGTGACGATATGCCGGTTAAACCTGGTCAAAGGCCTGGGGCCGGCGCTTCAAATAGCCGAAGGGGAAACCATCGAGCTGCCGGACAAAGTTCATGCCGCGCTGGATGAGCGGACGAATCCGACCTGGCCGACCACGTGGTTTGTGCCGCGTTGCAGCGGCAGCGGCGCGTTCCGGGATGTTTATACGGTGATGAACAACTGGGGCGCCAATCACTGTTCGATGAGCTGCGGCCATATTGGCACGGACCTGATCAGCCTGGCTTCGATGCTGCGAATTCCGGTTTATATGCACAACGTACCGGAGGAGCGCATCTTCCGTCCGAGCGCGTGGAACGCGTTTGGAACCGCCGACCGCGAAGGGGCCGATTTTCGGGCGTGCGCCAATTTTGGGCCGCTGTATGGGCGGTGAGAGTGCGCGGCGATTCAATACAAAAGGGAATTGTTTTATGATTACAAGCTCTGCCGAAACAAAACCGGCGCCCGCTCCTGGAAAACTGTTTTCCACCGCGGACGGCAAGAGTCACGCGCTGGTTTTTTTGGTGATGTGCTCCTTGTTTCTGCTCTGGGGATTTTGCAGCGGCCTGCTCGATAACCTGAATAAGCATTTTCAAAACACGCTGCATATTTCAAAAGGCCAATCGGGTCTTGTGCAATGCGCCTTTTACATGGGCTATTTCATCATGGCTTTGCCGGCCGGCCTGATCGCAAGACGTTTTGGGTACAAGGGTGGCATTCTTTCGGGCCTTACGATCGCCGCGGCGGGGGCGTTTTGGTTTGTCCACGCGACCGCCATTGACACGTACGGGGCGTTTTTGCTGGGGTTATTTGTGCTGGCTTCAGGACTGGCGTGTTTGGAAACAATCGCCAATCCATATACGACGTTGCTTGGACCCCCCGCGAGCGGGGCGACGCGCATCAATATGGCCCAAACGTGTAACGGCCTTGGATGGATCGCCGGAATGTTCATCGGCGCCCATATCATTTTGTCCGCGACCACGGAAGTCAACACGAGCAACTCGCGTCTTTATATTCCTTATCTGGGCATTGGCATCGCGGTGGCGGTTTTACTGGTGATTTTTATCCTGGCCCGGGTCCCGGATTTGCGGGCGGAAGATGACAGCGTAAGACCAGTGGAACGCCGAACCGGCGCCAGGCTCGGTTCAGGGCAGTTCGTCGCCATTGGAGCCACGCTTGTCGTTGTCTGCATCCTGTTTTATTTTTTCATCTTGCCGGTCCTGGACTCCGCCTGGGCGGTGCTAAACATCAATCAATGGGCGCTCAGCCCCGCTAAATTTAGTCTGATCGCGGCAGCCTATGCGGCCAGCTTTTTCCTGGTATCGAAGAACTGGGATTTATTCCGGCGCAAGCATTTTACCATGGGCGTTGCGGCGCAATTTCTTTATGTCGCGGCGCAAACGGGGATTTTCAGTTTTTTCATCAACTATGCCGTGGCGAACCTTTCGAACTTAAGCGACCGCTACGCGGGAAATTTGCAGACAGGCGCATTTGCGTTATTTGCATTGGGGCGACTGGTTGGCAGCGCTGTCGTGGGGGTTGCCAAACCGCACAAGGCGTTGGCCGTGTACGCCCTCATCAATGCGGTCCTGATGATTTTAGCCATGGCGCGCGGCGGTTGGGCGGGGGTGGTCGGAATCATGGCCAGTTTCTTTTTTATGTCCATCATGTTCCCTACGATTTTCGCCCTGGCAATCCGCGGTTTGGGCGATCACACCAAGTTTGCCTCCTCGCTCCTGGTCATGTCAGTGGTCGGCGGCGCGATTATGACGCCATTTATGGGACATATTGCCGATAAGAGCGGCATGCGCGTTGGATTTGTCATTCCTTTGGTCTGTTTTGTGGTGATCGCCGTTTATGGCGCTATTTGGAAAAGGCTCGAGGCAACGGACAGATAAAGAGATTTTCAAGCGTCAGAAACGGCATTTTCCGCGGATGACAAATACCGTGCCTGAATTTATGTTCGCTTTGCCTTGCGTTATTTACAAATATGCCAGCCCTACGAGCTTTTGATTTCAAGGGGCGAAGCTTTTTGCGCGCGCAATTTTTTTTGCGCCTGGAGTAAATCAATTTTCTGCGAGTCCGAACATTCCGGGAGGGCTGTCTTTTGCATGAGCGCGGCGATTTGACGGTCCAGGAACTGGTTGCGCAATTTAAGGATCACGTCGGCCACTTGGGTTTCCGGATTGGGTATCGGGCGTTCCTGCGTGGCGGCTTCGGTAACGAGACTGCGGATTTCGGCTGCCTCGGATTGGTCCAGGAAGGCGGCGAGGTTGTGCCATGTCCCGTTTATTTGATCCTTTAGGCGTCGTTCGATAATTTGCCGGGCAGGCGCATTTAAAATCCAGTTCGGCTCCAGGCGCGGCGCCGCCCATGCGGCCAATTCATCGTGGACCAGGAGCAATTTCAGGAGCCAAAATTCCTGGGGCGATGGACGTTCGACTGTTTGCGATTCCGGATTTTCATCAAATTCATCCTCAGATGAGACACCGGATCGCATCGTGCGATGATGGGTTTTTGCAAACTCCGCCCGGACGGACTCCGGTGAGATGCCCAGGTGCAACGCCGTTTTCTGGGCATACGCGTCTGTCATTGCGGGGCTGCCGGCTTTTTCAAGGGCGTCGGCCATGGCGCGCAGAATGACGAAGCGGCCTTTGTCGGTGGCCTGATTGTTTTGCGCACGGAGACGGTCCAGGTAATAGTCAAAAAAGCCTTTGGCATTTTGAATCAAATCCCGGAATTTTTCGCCGCCGTGGGCTTTAATAAAGCTGTCGGGATCATCCGGGGCCGGGACCACCGCTACGCGCACGGCCAGGCCGGACGCCAGCAAATGGTCCAGCGAGCGAACGGCGGCATTTTGGCCCGCTTCATCGGAATCGAAACAGAGAACCACCTCGGAAGCGTAACGTTTCAAAATGCGCGCGTGCTGGTCTGTGAAGGCTGTGCCCTGCGGGGCGACGATGTTTTGCGCGCCCGCCATGTAACAAGCGATCAAATCCAGTTGGCCTTCGCAAACAATGGCAAAGCCGGCGTCCAGAATGGGGCGTTTGGCTTTGTCCAAGCCGTAGAAAATCTTGCTTTTGGTAAAAATTGGCGTTTCGGGCGAGTTAACGTACTTGGCGGTCTTTTCGTCGCCAGAGAGGACCCGCCCGCTAAAGGCGACAATGCGGCCTAGCTCGTCGCAAATGGGAAACATGAGCCGTCCGCGAAAGCGGTCATAGTAATTGCCGGTTTCTTCCTTTTTGATAATGAGCCCGGCCTTTTCGATTACCGAAAGATCGTAGTCTTTGGACTTGGCCCAATTGACCGTGTCGTCCCAGCTTTCCGGGGCCGCGCCGAGTCGGAACAGCTTGATGGCTTCGGCGTTGACGCCGCGTTTATCCAAATAATCGCGGGCGTGCCGGCCCGCGGCTTCATTGAGCAGGCAATTGTGCCAGCGTTGGGCAATTTTTTCGTGGATTTCCAGAAGCTGATCCTTGACGTGCCGCTCCTGGCGTTCGCCGGGTGTGGAATCCGCTTCGATGGGAATTTTCGCGCGCTCGGCCAGCCGCCGGACGGCGTCGCCAAAGCCGATGTTTTCATATTCTTTGACGAATGTAAAAACGTCGCCGCCTTTATGGCAGCCGAAGCAGTGAAAAATCTGGCGATGCGGGTTGACGTTGAAACTTGGGCTCTTCTCCTTGTGAAATGGGCAAAGGGCGGTGAAATTGGCCCCGGCGCGTTTGAGCGGGAGATAAGAACCGATGACGTCCACGATGTCGCTGGCGGCGCGAATGCGTTCGAGGGTTGCCTGGGAAAAACCGGCCATGCGCTGCGGCGCGGTTGCGCCTGTCACTTTCCGATATGGATTATAGGTTTGGGTTTTGGCGGGGCTTCATCGGCGCCGCTGTCACCGGGGCCGGTTTGGACCAGGAGCATGCCCAGGCAATTTTTGATATAGGGGCCGGAAAAAGAATCTTTAAAGACATTTTCCTGCGCGGTATGGAGCCCGGGCCAGTAATCGCCGGCGTAAATGCCGCCGCCGTACCAGCGCTCGTCGTACGCTCTGTTTGCGGCAAGTTCCTTGGCCGTGTAGGCGCGCGCGTTTAGCAGCGCCAGCGCAAACAGCGCCATGGCGGCATATCGGACCATGCCCGCGAACATTCCCAAATAGTATTCAGCGCCGCCAAAAGCGCCACCCTTTTCGGTTTTGGTCCGGACGGCATTTTTAATGAGGGAAAATATCAAAAAAAGCGCGACGGCGATGGAAAGGTAGGCCACCAGGGCGCTCCACAACAGGCTTAAATGGCATTGGCCGTTTAAAACCTGCGCCAGGAACTGGTATGTCAGGCCGGCGACGGTCACCACGCAAAGCCATTGGATTAAAGGAACCAGTTCTTTGGTCATGCCGTTTTTGCGCCCGCGAAAGACGCCCAAGCCCAACAGGATCAGCAAGGACGCATCGAACCAATTGATGGGCAATGCGTCGGTGGTCAAAGCTTTGGCTGCCGCTGCAACGATCATGATTAAAAATGGCTATGGTTGGCTGGATGACCAGCCATGAAAACAGTTAAAAAGAGCAGCTTGAATGCCACTCTTTTGCCGGATGCACCCGCTCCGCACTCCAAGACCAAAAGTCCTACGATGCCCGCGCCTTTGGAGGCGGGACTGTGACGGTTGGCAGCGGGCTGTAACATTGGCATTGTCCTTTCCAGAGAGAAGAATTTAAACTATACCGTCATGGCAAGAAACGTCGTTTACTTTGATCTGGAAACCCAGTTGTCGGCCGATGAGGTTGGCGGCTGGAGTAATATCTCGAAGATGCGCATGAGCGTGGGCGTGACTTATAGCGCAGCCACCGGCGAATATAAAATCTATCACGAGAAAACGGTGGACAATTTGATCCGGGAATTGCAGCGCGCGGACCTGGTGGTGGGTTTCAACAACCTGCGGTTCGATTATGAAGTGTTGCACGCTTACACCCCCTTTGACCTGACCCAATTGCCGACGCTGGATTTAATGGTGGATTTGCAAAATAAATTGAATCATCGCCTGTCGCTCGATTCGATTGCCACGGCGACGTTTGGAGTGGAAAAGACCGCCGAAGGCATGCAGGCCATTCGCTGGTTCAAGGACGGCAGGCTTTTGGACATCGCCGAATACTGCTGTTACGACGTGAAACTGACGAAGCTTGTGCATGAGCACGGCGCGTGTCACAAGCAGGTCCATTACGCGAACCGTTTCGGCAAAAAAATGGCCGTGGCGGTGAATTGGTAAAGGGCAATGAAAGTCGCGCTCTGCCTTTGTTTTCTTGCGCTGGCTCTTGTTTGGCCGCCAATCGGTGTAGTCGCGGAGAGCGAACTGGCGCGGACGCCGCCAATGGGCTGGAACAGTTGGAACTCTTTTCACACGAATATCACCGACTCGATTATTCGGGCAGAGGCATTGGCCATGGCCAAAAGCGGGATGCGGGAGGCCGGTTATCGCTACGTTGTGATTGACGGCGGCTGGGAGGGTTACCATGACAGGAACGGCGTCTTCCATTCCGACCCCGTGAAATTTCCCGACATGAAGGTGCTGTGTGATTACATTCACGGCCTGGGATTAAAAGTGGGCATCCACACCAGTCCCGGCCCGACGACATGCGCCGGGCGCGAGGCCAGTTACGGGCATGAGAAAGAAGACGCCCGGACGTTCGCGCGGTGGGGCATTGATTTTGTGAAGTATGACTGGTGCAGCGCGGACAGGGTGTACCGGCCGGACCAAATGCAGGACGCCTACCGGAAGATGTCCAATGACCTGAAGGCGACGGGCCGGCCCATTGTGTTCAGCCTTTGCCAGTACGGGATGCAGGACGTGTGGACCTGGGGCCATTCAGTCGGAGGCCAGATGTGGCGGACGACGGGCGACATTTCAGACAATTACAATTCGGTAATTCTTCACGGGCTTGAGGACAACGGCCTTCAGCAATATGCCGGGCCGGGACATTGGAATGATCCGGACATGCTTGAGGTGGGCAACGGCAAAATGACCGCGGACGAATGGCGGACGCAGATGAGCCTGTGGTGCATCCTGGCCGCGCCGCTCTTTGCCGGGAACGATTTGACGCGGATGAACGCCAAAGTGCTTGATATCCTTGCGAATCCGGAAGTCATCGCCATTGATCAGGACGCCGCTGGAGTCCAGGGACATTGCGCCAAACAGGAAGGGCCCACGGAAATTTGGAGCAAACCCCTGGCTGACGGCGGCATGGCCGTGGGCTTATTCAACCTGAATGTTCATCCAATGGCCATAACAGTCGTTTTCAAAGAAATTGGATTGCCGAAACGGTTGCAGGCGCGGGACCTTTGGCGACGCAAGGATTTGGGAACCTTTAATAAAAGCATGAGTTTTGTCGTCCCGCGCCACGGCTCGGTTTTACTCAAAGTAAAGAGGGCCGGATGACAAGCTTCTTGAGACTGTAAATCCGATTGATAGTTGTGGAGTCCTCCCTCAATTTTGTCGAATGCAAACGGTTTCGTCCATCAGCTCGATGCAACGGTTGTCCCGGAAATGGCGGCGCAGCGGGCGGCCGATTGCGCTTGTGCCCACGATGGGATATCTGCATGAAGGACATTTGAGCCTGGCGCGCGAGGCGCGCAGGCGCGTGGCCAATGCCGGCCGGGTAGTCGTGAGCATTTATGTGAATCCCACGCAATTCGCGCCGGGGGAGGATTTCTCCAAATACCCGCGCGACCTGAATCGAGACCTTAATCTGCTGCGTCAGGAAGGGGTGGATGTCGTTTTCGCCCCGGAAGATCGCGCCATGTATCCAGAC
>JBOHXA010000197.1:0-3865 GCA_050737335.1 Limisphaerales bacterium
GGTGTGGCCCCACCATCGGCGGCAATAAAACGGGTCCGTCATGTAAATGCCGCCGTTGGGCGCTATCCAAACGTCATTGGGGCCGTTAAGGTATTTCTTATCAAAATCCGTGACCAGGACCGTCACGGCTTTGTTCGGCGCAATCGCCCACAGTTCATTGTGTTCATCGGCGCAGGCAATCAGGCTGCCATGAGAGTCAAATTCCATGCCATTGGCGTGGCCGGACGGGCACATGAAGACGGACAATTGGCCGTTGGTGCTCCATTCCATGATCCGATTCTTTGGCTGGTCCACGAAAAAAACATTTCCGACGGAATCGCACGTGGCGCCTTCGGTATAAGCAAAACCACCCGCCAATTTTTGGAGCGTTGCGCCGTGGGCAATGACATTCCTGGCGTGGCAGGGCGCGAGAAACGAAACCATGGCAAAAATAAGACCACAGATTTGCCGGAGACTTGCTGGAATCATGGGGCGCCGGTCCTGAATCACCACGGGCATATCGTTCATTATAAAAACCGGACATTCATCGGTTCACCGATTTCCTTTCTCGTTTTTCGCCTGAGAGGATGGTTCGTTGCTCAATACGACGGTTTTCGTGGCTGTGCCTGTTGTTTTTGCCCAGACTTCCATGGGATAATTGGCTCTGCGCCAGGCGTCAATACCGCCGAGCAACGGGCGCACGCGGCTGAAACCTTTCCGCCGCAGGAGCAACGCCATCTTTGCGCTCGAAACTTCATTGGGGCAGTCGCAGTAGATGATGATCTCGCGGTCGCGGGAAAATTCCTGGTGCCGGGTTTCCAGGTCATCCATCGCGACGTGGATCGCTCCGCGAATGATCGCCGGGTCCTGTTCCAATTCCAGGGGCGAACGCACGTCGAGGATGATCGGGGGTTGGCCGGCATCGAGCATTTGTCCCAATTCCGCCGGAGTGATCTTTGCCATGCGCAATTCGCGTAACAGCCGTCGGCGCTCCTGGAATTTGTAAATGATATACAACGCCACGATAATGAGAATGATCGTGAGCAATCCACCGCCATAACGGCCCAGGGCCGCGGCGATCTGGCTGATTTGGTTGCTGAAAGCGTAGCCCAGAAGGATAAAGATGGCGCTATAGATCAACGAGCCTAGTCCGTCAAACAGAAGAAACCGGCTGGCCTTGATCCCGGCCATGCCCGCCAGCGGCGGCGTCACCGTGCTCATGCCCGGCACAAATTTTGCCACGATAATGCCCCGCCAGCCGTGGCGCGTGAAGACATTGACCGTCTTGCGCACGCAGGAATCCGGTTCCAGGGACATCCGGCACAATAGCGAGACGACCTGGGTTCCCCGATACCGCCCCAGGTAAAACCAAAAATAGTCCGCCACCAGGCACGCCAAAACCGACAGCAACAACGCCACGAACCAATGAAACTTTCCAGCCGCGGCCAGCGCGCCCGCGGCCAGCAGCCAGGGCGCCGCCGGAATCGGCACGCCCATCTGGTCCAGAAACACGGCCCCAAAAATTATTGGCAAACCGTGGTCCGCAAGAATCCTGCTGGTATCGTTCATTGGTTATTTTGCCCTTTCGATTGGCTCCTCAACGAATATTGTCCACCCGCCGGAAAAATCAATCGAATACGCTTTTAAACCGATAGACCAATTTTTTCCTTTTAATTTTAAATTTCACGGTAAACTGTTCAGTTGTGACGGACCTTCTTCGGAAAAAGATTGGCGAATTGCCGCATAAGCCGGGCATCTATTTGATGCGCGACCGGTTTGGCACGGTTATTTACGTCGGCAAAGCCCGGAACTTGCGAAAGAGGGTGAGCCAGTATTTTCATCCGTCGCGCCGGATGGGCTGGGACCTCAAGTTCAACGCCCTGATCGAGGCGATTTGCGATTTTGACTTTCATTTGGTCCGCAGTGAACCGGAGGCGCTTTTGCTGGAAAGCAAACTGATCAAGGAATTCAAGCCGCGTTACAACGTCAGTTTTCGCGATGATAAGCGCCATTTGATGCTTAAGGTGAATCTGAATGATCCCATCCCGAATTTTACTTTTGCCCGCTTTAAAAAGGACGACGGCGCGCGGTATTTTGGGCCTTTTGCCAATGCCGGGGCGCTGCGGAACACGCTGGCGCTGGCGCGGCGCCAGTTCAACCTGCGCGGTTGCCGCGCCTTCATGCCCGGAGAAACGGACTACAAACACTGCCTATATGCGCATTTGAAATACTGCACCGCTCCGTGCGTGGGGAACGTCACGCGCGACCAATACCTGCGGCAGATCATGGCGGCCTGCGAATTTTTTGCGGGCCAATGCCGCGAATTGCAGGAACAATTGGAAGGGGAAATGAAAAAAGCCGCCACGGCGCAGGATTTTGAAAAAGCGGCCAGCCTTCGCAACATGCTTCGCGACCTCAAAGTCACCACGCGCCGGACGGAAAAATTCGAGCGCATCCCTTACAGTCTTCCCGGCCACGCCCAAAAACCTTCCGATTTGATGGAATTGGCCAGCGCGTTGAGTTTGCAATCGCCGCCGCAACGCATCGAAGCCTTCGATATTTCAAACATCAGCGGCACGTTCGCCGTGGCGTCGCTGGTGAGCTTCAAGAATGGCCGCCCCGACCGCGCCAATTACCGGCGGTTTAAAATCAAAACGGTCGCCGGCCAGGACGATTTTGCCAGCATGGCGGAAGTGGTTCGGCGACGGTACAGCCGGTTGCTCCTGGGACAGGCGCCCGCGCAAAAAAGTAAAAACGAGGAATCCGGCGAGGCTGTGCCGGAAGAATTGCAAAAGCTTGTGGACGAAACCGCCCGAAGGGTGCGCCGTGGGGTCCCAGCCGCCGGAGAGGCCCAAAACGGGTCCAAACCGCTTTCGTTGCTGCCGGATTTGATACTCATTGACGGCGGCAAAGGGCAATTGGGGGCGGCGAGCGCCGAATTGCAAAAGCTGGGTCTGCAAAACATCCCGGTCATTGGGCTGGCGAAAGAGTTCGAGGAAATTTACTTGCGAGACAAGAGCGAACCGTTGCGCCTGGGCCTGGAGCATCCGGCCACGAAATTATTGCAGCGCATCCGCGACGAATCACACCGCGTGGCGAACTCCTACAACGCACAGTTGCGGCTCAAACGGATATCCGAGAGCGTGTTGGATGAATTTCCCGGCATTGGCGAACGGCGCAAGGCCGCTCTGCTGAAAAAGTTCGGCTCGGTTCAGCGATTGCGCGCGGCCACATTGGAGCAAATTGCCGAAGTCCCGGGCTTTGGAGGAAAGGCAGCGGAGGAATTGAAAAAGTTTTTAGAGGCGCGCGGATGAGGGTGCGATTTCTGAAAAGCCGAAAGGCTGAAAAGCTGAAATACCGTCTAATCCCTCACGGTCGGGGCTCAGTTTGACGCGCTCCTCCAGGCCCAGCGGGCCAAAATATTTGTAGCACCAAACAAAAAAGAATCTTCAAGCTCCGTCCAGGAGCGGCATAATCTGCCTCCGGCCCACCCCTGGGCGATCGCGGAAGATTTCGCGCCTGCGATCGAGATGAACAAGATGGCCGAGACTCCGTCCGGCCAAAATTGATTACGCTTTTCATTTGACGCCGGTCTAAAAGCGGCATAGTAATCCGTATGCGTAGCTTAACGCATGAAAAATCAAGGCACGGCCTTGAACCGGTGCCTGACACAGTGGCAGAGCCCTATACGTCTCGACCGGAGCTCGGCACAAGCGAATACAATTCAAACAGCTTTGTCAGTGGCCTTCTAAATGCCGCCGGGTTTGACTTGTCTTTTTCAACGGAGGCCAACACTGTCGGATGGGGAAATCCAGTTCCGCTCTGGGATTTTTGGTTTTGAATGAAACCGTTAGTGATCGTCCTTATAGCCAGCATGGCATTGGCT
>JBOHXA010000198.1:0-1009 GCA_050737335.1 Limisphaerales bacterium
TTCGCGCCAGAGCCGGGGCGTAGGAACCCTCCAGGGCCAAGCGGCGTCGGCAGGGCAATACCCTTTGCTGCCTTCGACGTAATAGCCTCGCGCCACGTTCATGAGTCCAAAAAGTCCCTGGATTTGCTACGGCTGGCGTCCTGCAAAGCGCTGGGCAGGCTTGGGTTCGAAGGAGGCGCCGAACTGATCGATCAGGGCTTGCAAAACCGGTTGCAACAAGCCGCGCGGTCAGTCGGCATCGCATCCAGCGTCACAAGAATTTTTGTTATACCTGGTTGGCGTTATTTATGATTTACGATTTTTCACCGCGTTGGCAACGTCAATGACCGACGATGACTTGCCATGCTTGTTTCACGGCGTCGGGCAAGCCGTAAAAATCAAAAGTGGTGATTAAAATTGCCGAACCCCAACCGGCAATGAGCAGCCACCACCTTAACCGCCATTGGCCCATCTTTTTGCGGGAACTGGCGAAATGCAACAAGGGAAACATCGCAAACGGCAATTGCAGCGCCAGCACCACCTGGCTCAAGACCAGCAGATCGTTAACGTTGTTGGCCCCGCGAATGCCAATAAAGATGGCCGCGGGAATGATGGCCAGCGAGCGGGTGATCAAGCGACGCAATGCTGGCGAAATGCGCCAACGCATGAAGCCTTCCATCACCACCTGGCCTGCCATCGTGCCGACAATCGTGGCGCTTTGACCGCTGGCCAGCAGCGCAATGGCGAAAAGGACACTGGCGGCCGACGTGCCCAGCAACGGTGCCAGTGTCAGGTTGGCCGCCTGAATCCAGTCGGTGTCGTCATTAAGTTGAACCACCTGTCCACCGGCGACGGTCACGCTGGTCTTGCCGTAAAAGACAATTGCGGCCAGAACGAGAATGGCGGCGTTGATTAGAAATGCCACCGACAGGTTGGCGGCCACGTCAATCGTATTGAAGCGGACGGCAGTTCGGATGGATGCGTCGTCCTTTTGAAATTTCCGGCTTTGCACCAGGGCCGGATGCAAATA
>JBOHXA010000199.1:0-16683 GCA_050737335.1 Limisphaerales bacterium
TATGGAATATGCAGTTCAAGGTCCCGCGCCTCTGGTGGCTCCCGTGGTGGACCAGAGGCTTTATGCGGCTCCGGCTACGCCAAATCGCGATAATTATGGCGGGGCTATCGGTTGTGAATTCGAGACCGGGCCAACGAATGTCGTTGTCTCGCACTTGGGGTATTACAGCACAAATGCGGTGAGCGGATTGGCCACCAGCCATTATGTGGGAATTTACAATTCAGATTTGGCCAATCCCATGCTTTTGGCGCAGGTTGATATTCCGGCCGGCACCGCCGCCGACGTGTACACCAACGGGTATTATTGGGTGCATTTGGATCCGCCCCTGCTCTTAAGCTCAAACACCAAGTATGTGCTTGCGGGCCTTGCGGAAATTAACGATGGGGACAATTGGGTGAATCTCTTTTCACCGACGTGGAACGCATGGTTCGTCGGGGGCCAGACCGGAACGACCCGCGCCGCAGTATATGGGCCGGGCGATGGGTCGTGGCCACCTTCGACGGGCTTTAGTCAAAATGGCAACAATAACACCTACGGTGCTCCACAGTTAGGTTATATCTCGCTGGGTTCGGCTCATTGCGGCGTGCAAACAACCAATTTCGTCGGCGGAACGCTATCGGTGCTTGGCTTTGCCGCGGGCCAGGAGCCGATCACGAATACCTGGTGGGAGGCCGCCTCGCCTAATCCAATAGCGATAAGCTCATCGGTGGGTGATTACGCGACGTTAAGCATCCCGGACGCCACTTCGGCCAATGATGGCGCTTACTTCATGACTTCCAGCAACGCCCTGGGCGGAGAACAGAGCGCAAATGTGAGCGTCACAATAACGGCTTACCCGGTTGCCATTACCACCCAGCCAACCAACGAAACCGTGTTCCAAAATTATCAGGCGAACTTTTTCATGGTAGCGACAGGAACCCCGCCGATATCGTACCAATGGTTCATGAACGGGACGCCCATTCCCGGCGCGAACAGTACGAACTGCTCTGTGACAGCGACATTGGGAGAAAACGGCGATGTTTTCTCATGCCTGGCGTCGAATTTTGTCAGCGGCGCGCCCTATACTGTTCAAGGCAGCAACGCTACTTTGACGGTCATTCCCAATCTGGCGCCGCCGCAGGAGTTTTTGCACGGGGACATCCTGGGGCTTGCCAATAACACTTACGAAGGGCAGCAAGGTGTCGTGTTCACGACAGGCAGCAAGCCGGTGCTGGTGACCGCCCTAGGTTATTATGCCTGGCCCGCCAATCGGGTGACAAACGGCGATTCCGTCTCCATCACCTTTAGCACGGACCATCATGTGGGAATTTTCACGACCAACGGTGTGGGCGACGCTGCGGGCACATACGTGCCGGTAAGCAATCTCTTGTGTTCAGTGGACGTTCCGGCGACCACGCTCGCGGTCGTAAACGGATATGCATGGCAGCCGCTCAATCCCGCGGTTCTTCTGTCGAGCAACACAACCTATGTTTTGGTGGCTGAAACGAAGAGCGACGCCGATTGGGGCACTGCTTACGTCGTTCCTGATTTGAATCCCTATTTTGCCACCCGCTGCCTGGCAGTTTATGGCGCGAATGGTTGGGGATCGTCCGCATATCTGGGCGGTGAATATGGAGGGGACGCCTATAGCGCCCCGAACCTGGCCATCCTGACAAACACGGCGTCCGTCGCCGACATTCTGCCGACCAACGTGGTGGTCTATGCCGGCTCCAATGCGACATTGACAGCGTACGTGGCGGGCCAGCCGCCGATGGGAGCGCAGTGGTACACAAACACAGTCGCTTTGGCCAACCAGACGAACCTGGCGCTAACGCTGACAGACCTGACGCTGGCGGATTCGAGCAGTAATTATTATGTGGAAGCAACCAGCCCGGGCGGCGATGTCCAGAGCGATTACGGGTCCGTCACGGTTCTGCCGGACTATCCGACATTTGTTCAGAATGTTCAACCGCTCTCGCAGAGCGCCTACAACGATCAAACCGTGCAGTTCTCGGTATCGGCCGGAGGATTGGCCACTTTAAGTTACCAATGGTATTTCGAGGAGACACCGATCCCCGGCGCAACGAACAGCACGCTGACCCTTTCCGAGGTTTCGTCAAACAATGATGGAAGCTATTATCTCGTCGTCACAAACAGTTACGGCAGCGCGACCAGCTCAAACGCCAGCCTCACTGTGGAATATCCGGCGGCGCCCGGAACGTATCCTTCCGTGGTCATGGGGCCAAATTTGCTGTTATATTATCCGCTCAACGACTACAACGGCGGAGGCAGCACGGCCACAAACTGGGGCACGGGCGGGTTTCCGGATAACGGCACGTATTATATCGCCGGATGCTCATCGGTTGCCGGTCCGCCGCAGGTGAATTGGCCAGGCGACGACTACGCGGTCAATCTCGACGGCAGTTCAGGCAACGTGTCGGTGCCGCCGCTAATTGGCGTTGCGGTTTCCAGCATTACCATCGCGGCGTGGGTCAATGATCCTTATCCTTTCAACAACCCCGACAGCGGCCAGTACACGAACGCCGCCATCTTTTTCCAACGCTCGGCGTCAGTATTCGGGTTGTCCGTCAATCCGGACACAAACGGGGCGGATTCGCTGAGCACAACCTGGGGCGGCACGTGGAGAAACTGGACCGGTTTGGATTTACCCACCAATGAATGGGCGCTGGTCGCGATGGTCATCAGTCCAACCAATTGGGCCGCGTATCTTGATTCCGACGGCGTCCTGCAATCCACCAATATCACCACATCCAATCCATCAGCCACATTCGCCGGCAATAGTTATATCGGCTGGGACACCGCGGGCGGCACGGGCGGACGCCTGTGGGAGGGAGCGATCGCCGACGTGATGGTTTTCGACCAGGCGCTTCCGCCGTCGGCCATCCAATCGCTTTATACTGGTATTGTCGCAGCGCCCATCAGCTTGACTATATCGCCGGTAGCCAACAAGCAATTGACCGTGTCCTGGGCAGGCGGGACATTATTGGAAGCAACGAATGTTCTTGGACCGTGGACTTCAGTCCCTGATGCAACCGGCGGCTCCGGCTCTTATACCGCGCCACCCTCGAATAACGCGGAATTTTACCGGGTCCAACAATAGGTTGATTTAAAGTGAAATTTATTAACTGCATCAACTTGCGCTGTCGCAGTTGCACGTCAACAATGGGCAGGGCACGGGCATTCACCTTGATTGAACTGCTTGTCGTCATTGCGATTATCGCCATTTTGGCGGCCATGCTGCTGCCCGTGCTTCACGCCGCCAAGGTGCGCGCAATCAGGATCCAATGCGTCAACAATGAAAAGCAAATTGGCACAGCGTTGGTCATGTACACCAGCGATAACCAGGGATACTATCCCGTGTACGAATACTGGGCCAGTTGGGGCGGCGGCGGCGGCTGGGTTGGACATCCTCAATTTGGAGGGACTGGTAAAATGGAAAAGGAACAAGGGGGTCCCCTTCCGGATTATGGGTGGAAGGTCCCCGACAGTCAGCGTCCGTTGAACGATTACACAAAGAAGGACCAGGTCTTTTGTTGTCCCGGCGACGTCGGCGACCCCGGCGCAAACGGTGGCTCGGCGAATTGGGCGCAAGGGGACACTTGTTACATTGATTGGGGCAATAGCTACCTGATGCCTTGGAGATCCATCAGTTCCGGAATCACGGCCACTCTGGGCCAAAATGGCATTTACGGCTGGTCTTATTACGGCATTGAGTCTATTGGCGGCGATGACCTTCCCCAGGACATGGCAAATAACAACAACATGCCCTCTACTTCAATGTCAACGACGCTCCTTCACGGTGGGGTTACATCAAAGATTCTGTTCATGGACTGGCCCGGCGCTCCGGATCGTCCGCTGGATTGGGTATCCGCATGGCACGCGGTAAGGGGCAAGGGTCTCTTCAATATCTGTTATGCCGATGACCACGTGGAAGCCTTTCTCTTTCCGACCAATGAGCGCTACCCTGCCAATCCCTGGGGCAACATCGTGAGTCCAGGGCGATGGGGCTGGTGGTGAGAGGGCTACAGTGAGAGCCAAAGAGCACAATGACGGAGCCTTCGCCAAGCGCCGGGGTCCCGGAGAAAATCAGGCAAGGTTCACCAGGAATTTGGACGCCTTTCAGAACGGAGCCGGGAAAGGCGGCAAAACCCTTGAACAACCGGCGAACCTTCGTTATGAAGAGGCAATAAAGTCTCTGCTGACAACGTCTCCCGCGTGCGCTAATACTAAAAACGTCGCCGACACATCCGTGTTTGTGCGGCAGGAGAACCTGAGCCTTCCCACCTATCTGCCTGCGGAGCCGGACAAGAATCCGATGTTCATGGAGAAGCGGGTGTATCAGGGCAGCAGCGGGCGGGTGTATCCCTTGCCCTTTACCGATCGGATTTCCGAGACAAAAATCCCGCGTCAGTGGAAGGTCATCTGGCTGGAGAACGAGTATGTGCGGGTGATGATCCTGCCTGAGATAGGCGGGCGCATCCACG
Source organism: Limisphaerales bacterium (assembly GCA_050737335.1). Lineage (GTDB taxonomy): Bacteria > Verrucomicrobiota > Verrucomicrobiia > Limisphaerales > UBA11358 > UBA11358. The sequence continues at coordinate 4,485 of JBOHXA010000199.1, forward strand.
CGATTCTGGATAAGAGCAACGGGTACGATTTGATTTACAATCAGCGTGTGATCAAGCCCGCGCTGGTGGGGTTGGCCGGGCCGTGGGCTTCGGGGGGCATCGAATTTAACTGGCCGCAGCATCATCGTCCGGCGACGTTTCTTCCCACCGACTATGAGATTGAGGAGCACGCCGACGGTTCGCGGACCGTTTGGTGCTCCGACCACGATCCGATGTGCCGGCTCAAGGGGATGCACGGGGTTTGCCTGCATCCGGGCAAGGCGGTGGTCGAGTTGAGGGTGCGCGCTTACAATCGGACGGCCCTGGCGCAGACATTTCTGTGGTGGGCCAATGTGGCCACGCGAGTGCATGAAGCCTACCAGAGTTTTTTTCCCCCGGACGTTTCATACGTGGCCGACCATGCGCGTCGTTCGATGAGCCGCTATCCGTTGTGCGAGGGGATCTATTACGGCGTGGATTACGGGCGGCGCGGTTCCAGAGGGATTGCCGGGGGCGAAGTTCCCGCGCAATTCGTTCCGCCCCACTGCAACGGGTCAAAGCCCCCCATTGCCGGGCCCGAATACGTGCCCAACGATTTGTCCTTTTACGCGAACATCAGCACCCCCTGCAGTTACATGTGCATGGGCAGCAAAGAGGATTTTTTTGGCGGCTACGATTACAAGGCGCAGGCGGGGATCGTACACGTGGCCAGCCATCATATCTCGCCGGGCAAGAAACAATGGACCTGGGGAAATCATCCCTTTGGTTACGCGTGGGACCGGAACCTGACCGACGCCCGGGAGAATGGCGAATATGCGCCCTACATCGAGATCATGGCCGGGGTGTACACGGACAACCAGCCTGATTTCAGTTTTTTGCAGCCCGGGGAAACGCGGACCTGGAGCCAGTATTGGTATCCGATCCAAAAGATCGGGCCGGCGCAAGGGGCCAACGCGCGCGCGGCGGTGAGTTTGAAAGAGGAGGGGGGGACCCTTCGGGTGGGCGTGGCCGTGACGGAGACCTTTGTGGGGGCGAGCGTTGAATTATGGCGCGGCCCGGAAATGATTTATTCGCTCACGCGCGACCTCAAACCCGGGGAACCCTTCATTGAAAGGGTGGCGGCGCGCGGGAAGGGCGTTAATAATACCCTGGTGCGGGTGAGGGCCAATGACGGGCGGGAGATAATCTCTTATGCAGTTCGGCCGCCATCCCGCAAGAGCGTGCCCCCGGCGGCCACTGAGCCTGAGATGCCGCGGCGGATGCGAAGCGCCGATGAACTGTACGTGACGGGTTTGCACCTGGATCAATACCGTCACGCCACGCGCTGCCCGACGTTGTACTGGGGGGAAGCGTTGCGGCGCGATCCATTGGACAGCCGTTGCAATAATGCGATGGGGTTGTGGCATCTGCGGCGGGGCGAGTTTGGGCTGGCCCGCGAGCATTTTTGCAAGGCGATCGAGCGATTGACCCGGCGCAATGCCAATCCCTACGATGGCGAAGCGTATTACAATCTGGGTTTATGTTTGCGCTACCAGATGGAAGGGGAGGCCCGGCGGGACGTTGTTGAGGAGGCCTACGGGGCATTTTACAAGGCGACGTGGGACCAGAGGCAGGCGCGGGGCGCGTTTCATGCGTTGGCGGAGATGGATTGTCGCCAGGGCGATTGGGTGATGGCGCTGGAGCATTTGGAGCGTTCATTGCGTTTGGACGCTGACAACCTGCGCGCGCGGGATTTGAAAGTGATGGTGTTGGGGAAATTGGGGCGATATGAGCAGGCGCAGGCATTGTTAAGGGAAACATTGGCGCTGGACCGGCTGGACTGGTGGGCGCGCTATTTGGCCGGTGCTGACGGCCAAACGATCCGTCGCACAGGACCCCTGGGAACAGAGACAGGCGCCAGAGGGCCTGACCTTCAAACCAGCCTGGACATTGCGCATGATCTGGCCAAAGCGGGTTTGTACCGGGAGGCCATTGAGCTATTGAAGCGGGCGATTGCGGATGAAAGGGAGAAGAAAGATTTGCCCGATCAGAATTGGGGCGCCCGGCCGATGGCGGTTTACACGCTGGCCTGGTTGCAGGAACGAAGCGGGAACAAAGAGCGGGCGCTGGAGTTCTACAAACAGGCGGCGATGGAATCGCCTGATTACTGCTTTCCATCGCGTCTGGAAGAGATTGCGATATTGCAATCGGCCATGGCGGCCAATCCCGGAGAGGCGCGGGCGCCGTATTACCTGGGCAATTTGCTGTATGATCGGCGGCGTCACCGGGAGGCGATCGAGCTCTGGGAAAAGGCGGCGCGATTGGACGGGAACTTTTCCATTGTCTGGCGCAACCTGGGCATCGGCTATTTCAATATTTGCCATCAACCGGCCAAAGCCCGCGCGGCCTATGACCGGGCCTTTAAGGCCAATGCGCGGGATGCGCGGCTGTTGTTTGAGCGCGATCAACTGTGGAAGAGATTGGGCTACGCGCCCCGCGCGCGATTGGCCGAACTGGAAAAGTATCGGCAATTGAGCGGGCAACGGGATGATTTAAGCGTGGAACTGTGCGCCCTTTATAATCAAACGGGCCAGCCCGAAAAGGCATTGGAAATACTGAAGCGGCGGAAATTTCAACCCTGGGAAGGGGGCGAAGGCCTGGCATTGGGCCAGCACGCGCGGACGCATTTGGCATTGGGACGGCGGGCATTGGCGCGCCAGGATTATGAAGGGGCCCGGACATATTTTGAAGAGGCATTGACCTCGCCGGAGAATCTGAGCGAAGCCAGGCATATATTGGCCAATGTCAGCGATATTTATTATTGGCTGGGACTGGCCTGGGAAGGCCTGGGAGAGGGGACAAAGGCGCGCAAGCAGTGGGAGATTGCGGCGGGTTTTAAAGGGGATTTTCAGGAAATGAGCGTGAAAGCCTTTTCGGAAATGACGATTTATTCGGCGCTGGCGCTGCGCAGGCTTGGGCGCGGGGCGGCGGCGGCCCGGCTGCTGAAATCCTTGCTGGCTTATGCAAAAAGGCTGGCCAAAACGGAAGCGAAAATAGAATACTTTGCCACGTCATTGCCTACGATGCTGTTGTTTGATGATGATCTGCAATATCGGCAGGGAACCACCGCGTTATTGCTGGAAGGCCAGGCGCGACTGGGCCTGGGCCAGGCCAATCAGGCCAAAAAGATATTGCGCGCGGTGTTGCGCCGCGACCCCGGTCATGCGTTCGCCGCGCGGTTCATTGACGAGATGGAAATGGGACTGATCGCTCCGGGCGCCCCGGCACGCGCTCGCGCAACCCGCGGCCGGGGGTTCAATCCCGTGGCAGCGGACGCGAGCCCGCTCTGACTTTTTAGCGGCACAAACGCGCACCCCGGGTCGCGCCTTGGGCGCGCGCGCTCACGGAATTTTCAATTTGAATTGGTGAAAGAAAATGCAAAATACCTTTAAACTCACTTTAGCCAGCCTGTTTGTGATAATGGCGATATGCGCCCCGGCCCAGGAGGAGGACACTTCAGGCGACGCCTATTTGTTTGACTCCAGCTACAACACAAATGTAACCGGGAGCATCGCCGCCGACCATGACGGAAATGTTGGCCCCAACTTTCAGATTGAAAGTCCTGGCCAGGCTGGTTCGTCGGAGCAGACTATCGTACTTGACCCAAAACAACCCGGACGCACATTCGAGGGCATTGGCGCGGTCAGCGCGGGCGCGTCATCCCGTCTGCTGATAGATTATCCGGAGCCGGAACGGAGCCAGGTCCTTGATTACCTTTTCAAGCCCGACTACGGCGCTTCTCTGCAACATTTGAAGGTCGAGATTGGCGGCGGCGTCAATTCCACGGACGGCACCGAACCAACCTTCGAGATGACGCGCGGCAATATGAATTTTGACCGCGGTTACGAATGGTGGCTGATGCAGCAGGCCCGGGCCCGAAACCCAAACATCATTTTGGACTGCCTGGCCTGGGGAGCGCCGGGCTGGATTGGCAATGGCAATTACTATTCCTCCGACATGTGCAACTATATCGTGAATTTTATTGAAGGCGCCAAAAGCGCGTATGGGCTGAACTTCAATTTCACCGGCACGCACAATGAGGCCGCCGTCAACGCCACGGAAACAGCCTGGATCAAACAACTTCGCTCCACGTTGAACGCGGGCGGATTGCAAAACGTTCAATTGGTTGCAGCCGATGAATGGGGCGGGACCTGGAACATCGTAACGAACACAAGTTGCGGACTGTTATACGATCCGGCGCTTTCAAATGATGTCGCGCGGGTCGGGGCGCATTATCCCAACCAAACCAGCCCCGCGGCGGCGCAGGCCTGCGGCAAATTGCTGTGGTCCAGCGAAGATGGCATTGGCGGCAGCACCTGGACCGCGGCCATAAAACTGGCGCGCATTTTCAATCGCAATTACATCAACGCCAAAATCACCGCCACTGAAATCTGGAGCCCGGTCACCAGTTACTATGACATTTTGGCCGCGGCAGATTCGGGCCTGATGCGCGCCAACACGCCCTGGTCGGGGAACTATTATGTCGCTCCCGCCATCTGGGCCGCCGCCCACACGACACAATTTGCGGCGCCCGGCTGGACCTATCTTTCAGGCAACGCATGCGAGTTGCTGCCCGCCGGCGGCAGCCTGGTCACATTGGTATCCACCAACCAAGCCGATTACAGCATCGTGGTGGAAACCTCCGACGCTGCCGCCGCGCAAACCATTACCTTTCGTTTGACAAACGGACTTTCAACAGCGGCTGTAAACGTATGGGAAACCACCCAGACAAATCAATTTGTCAACGTGGGTCAATTGACGCCTGTCAACGGGAGTTTCAGTTATACGTTCCAACCCGCGGCCATCTATTCGCTGACAACCACGACCGGCCAGTCCAAAGGCAATGCCGCGCCTCCGCCGCCGGGACCCTTTCCATTGCCTTACAAGGACAGCTTTGAAAGCTATGCGCCCGGCGCCACGCCAAAATACTTTTCGGATCAGGCGGGAACGTTTGAGGTTGTCACACGCGCGGATGGCCAGGGCCAAAGCCTGCGCCAGGTGTCTCCCCAAACCGGCATTCGCTGGACGTCGGAATGGCAGCCGTACAGCCTCATTGGCGATGCGGCCTGGACGGACTACGACGTGAGCGCAGACGTGCTGGTGGAAGCAAATGGCGGCGTGGCATTTATTATGGGCCGCGTTGGAAATGTTCCCGGATTTTCCAATCCCCTGCCCGGCGGTTATTGGCTGGCATTGAACAATGGCGCTTCACAATGGCAGCTCTATGCTTCCACAAATCTCCTCGCCTCAGGCCCGGAAAGTTTCCCGGCGAACACATGGCACAATCTTCGTCTGGCCATGGAGGGCGCCTCCTTGCGCTGTTACGTGGATAATATTTTGGTAACGAACATCACGGATCACACCTATTCCAGCGGGATGTCCGGCCTGGGCTGCGGCGGCTGGTATGGCGCGCAATTTGATAATTTTACATTGCGCCAATTGCACAGCGATGACTTTGACCTGTCGCCGGGCGCCACGGCCGGCGCTTCATCGGTTTGGCAGAATGATTACGCCGATTATGGGCCGGCCCTGGCCAATGACGGCAACCCGGACACGCGTTGGAACACAGCGTATCCCACCCTGTCCGAGGAATGGCTCGAGTTGGATTGGCCCGCCCCTGTGACATTCAATCGCACAGCCTATTCGCAATTCGAAAGCAGGATTTTTGGTTATCAAATCCAACATTGGAATGGAAGCAGTTGGACGGTGGACGTGAACGGCGGCACGATGGGCGCCTACGCCACGGATGTTTTTCCAACCGTCACCGCCTCAAAAGTCAGGCTTGTTCTGACCAACATGACTTCAGCGCCGTCCATCTATGAGTTCTACGTTTACAATGACGCGCCACCGCCCGCACCCGTTCCCTCCGTTTGCATCAATGAATGGATGTCCAACAACACGCATACCCTGGCTGACCCGGCAAATGGCCGGTTCGAACCCTGGTTTGAGCTGTATAACGCCGGCGCAAGCACGGTGAATCTCGCCGGCGATTATCTTACGAGTTCGCCGACCAATTTATTTCAGTTTCAGATTCCCCCGGGTTATTCAATTGCGGCCGGCGGCTTCCTTCTGGTGTGGGCGGACGGGCTGACCGCTGATAATTCCGGTTCGGATTTGCACGTCAATTTTTCGTTGCAACCAGCGCCGGCAACGGGCGGGTTGTTGAATGATTACGCCCCGCAATCGTCCCTCATCGCCCTGGTCAACAGCGCGGGCCAGATCGTGGACGCGGTGGACCTGTTGCCTCAAGCCGCTGATGTGAGCAACGGCAGCAATCCCGATGGCGATCCAGGCGTTTTAAACATGCTCGTCCCAACGCCCGGGCGTTCGGACGATCAGATTTGGGAGCTGTCCGCCGAAGCACTCCCGGCAACCGACGCATTCACCCTCAATTTCGACGGATTTCCCTACGCGTCAAATCAGGTTCTTGCCGCGGACAATCCGCAGGGATCGTGGAAAAACCGCGCCACGGTTTTTTCGGACGGCCTGGGAGCGTTCAGCTTTACCGAAACAAATTTCGCCGTTCAACCGCATCGTTTTTACCGTGGCGCGGCGACGCCATAATTTAAACTTAACATGATTCGCAAAATTTGGCCGCTTCTGGGATTGCTGTTCGTTTTTTCCATTGTTTGTTCCGGCGAAAGCCTGTCGCTGGCCGGCCAGTGGCGCTTTGCATTGGACCGGGCTGACGCAGGCATCGGTGAAAGCTGGTTTGACCGCGCGCTGCCGGACAAAATCCAATTGCCAGGCTCCCTGCCCGCCCAGGGCATCGGCGATGACATTTCGACCAACACCCCATGGATGGGTGACGTGAAACAAAGCCCGTGGTATTGGGCGCCTGAATACGCAAAATATCGCCAGCCGGGCAACATAAAAGTTCCGTTCTGGCTGCAGCCAAACAAATACTATGCGGGCGTGGCCTGGTATCAGCGCGATTTCACGGTTCCAAAACGCTGGAAAGGCAAACGCGTGATGCTCTCGCTCGAACGTCCGCATTGGGAGACCATCGTTTGGCTTGACGGCCGCATCATCGGTACCAACGACTCCCTTTCCACGCCGCACCAGTACGATTTTGGCCGACTCGCGCCGGGGAAACATACCCTCACCATCCGCGTGGACAACCGGATGATCGTGAATATCGGCGATAACTCGCACGCCATCACCGACCATACCCAGGGCAACTGGAACGGTATCGTCGGCAAAATTCAGTTGGTCGCGACGCCGCCGGTCTGGCTCGACGACGTCCAGGTTTATCCGAATGTGCAAACGCGGTCCGCGCTGGTGAAGATTCACATCGGCAATGACACCGACAAATCGGGTGGCGGAACGTTGTCCGTTGGAAAACAAACCATTCCAGTGAGTTGGAACGCCGACGGCGGCGATGCGTCGCTGCAAGTGGCCCTGGGACCGCGCGCGCAATTATGGGATGAATTCCATCCGGCATTGCAACATTTGACAGTGACCTTGCGATCGCCGGAACGGGACACACGGGAAGTCACGTTTGGACTGCGGGAGATTTCGACAGACGGCACGCAATTTCTCATCAATGGCCGCAAAACATTTATTCGCGGGACGCTCGAATGCTGCGTTTTTCCGAAAACCGGTCATCCGCCAACTGATGTCCAGGATTGGGAACGCATTATTCGCATTGCGAAATCCTTTGGGCTTAATCTTTTCCGTTTTCATTCGTATTGTCCTCCCGAAGCGGCGTTTGAAGCGGCGGACAAATTGGGATTCTATTGCCAGGTGGAAACCTGTTGGGCAAACCAATCCACCACAATTGGCGATGGAAAACCGGTTGATGCCTGGGTTTACCGTGAGACGGATCGTATCTTGCGAGCCTATGGAAACCATCCGTCATTCATTCTCATGCCTTACGGCAATGAGCCTGGAGGCGAGCAGGCACGACGCGGAACAAACGGTGACTACGACTATCATGCCGCTTTCAATGGCTATTTTACAAAATACGTGGACCATTACAAGGCGCTCGACCCGCGGCGTCTTTGGACCAGCGCATCCGGCTGGCCGCAAATCCCGGCAAACCAGTTTGATGTGACGCCCGACCCGCGCATCCAGGCCTGGGGCGCGGGCCTGACCTCCCGCATCAACGCAAAACCGCCGGAAACCACCACTGATTACCGCCATTACATTGACCAACGCCCCGTGCCGGTCATCAGTCACGAGATCGGCCAATGGTGCGTTTATCCCGACTTCAAGGAAATGCCTGAATACACCGGCTATCTTAAACCCAAAAATTTTGAAATCTTTCGCGCCCAATTGGACGCCAACGGTATGGGAAACCTTGCGCGCAAATTTGTGCTCGCGTCGGGCAAATTGCAGGTGTTGTGCTACAAGGAAGAGATCGAATCGGCGCTGCGAACTCCGGGCATGGGCGGGTTTGAATTGCTCGGGCTGACCGATTTTCCAGGTCAAGGCACGGCGCTGGTCGGCGTGCTCAATCCTTTTTGGGAAACCAAAGGCTACGTAACCGCAAAGCAATTCCGGCATTTTTGCAACACGACCGTTCCCCTGGCCCGCCTGGCCAAACGCGTCTTCACCACAGACGAAAGACTTGAGGCCGATCTGGAAGTGGCCAATTTTGGCCCCGGACCGCTGCGAAACATCGCGACGGTCTGGAAACTGGTGGGCCGGGACGGCAAAATTGCGATGCAAGGCCGATTGCCGAGGCGCGATATTCCCGTGGACAACGGCATTCCCCTGGGCCACGTCAGTATGGATTTGAAAGGTATAAAGGCTCCGGAAAAATACATGCTCGTTGTCGGGCTTGAAGGAACGCCTTTTGAAAACGATTGGAATGTCTGGGTTTATCCCGCGCGATTGCCGCACGAACCGCGGGATGTTCTTGTCACATCCACATTCGATGATGCCACCCGGCGGTATCTTGAATCCGGCGGCAAAGTGTTGCTGACGATTCCAGGCAAAGACGTGCGCAACTATGACAATGACCCGGTGAAACCGGGTTTTTCGAGTATTTTCTGGAACACCGCCTGGACTGGCCGCCAGGCGCCGACAACCCTCGGCATTCTCTGCGACCCGAAGAATCCGGCTCTGGCCGGTTTTCCGACGGACTACTTCAGCGATTGGCAGTGGTGGTATTTAATCCACCGCGCCGGCGCGCTGCGGCTCGATCTTTTACCGCGGGGACTCGACCCCATCGTCCGCGTCATTGACGACTGGGTCACCGCGCATCCGCTCGGTCTCATTGTGGAAGGGAAAGTCGGCTCCGGCAAAATCATCATCTGCGGGTTTGACCTGACACGCGATGCGCTAACCGATCCCGTGTCGCGCCAGATGCGGTCGAGCCTGGTAAATTATCTGGATTCGGCAAAATGCCAGCCCGCAACCGAACTATCCGCCGACCAGATCAGCCATCTGGCGGTTGAATCGGGTTCGGGCAAAATGCGCAACGTCTCGGCCATCCAAGCCAGTTCCCAGCAAGACGGCTACGAAGCGCGAAAGGCGATTGATGGCGACCCGCAAACCTTCTGGCATAGCCGTTGGGACGATCCGGCGCCGACGTTTCCGCACGGATTGGTCGTACAATTTAAAACTTCGGAGGAACTGACCGGCTTTACCGCCCTGCCGCGGCAGGATGGCAACCACAACGGATGGATTAAAGGATTCGCATTTTACGCGAGCAACGATGGCGCGCATTGGGGCAAGCCTGTTTTCCAGGGACGGTTTTCCGACGACGCAAAGCTAAAGACCATCCATTTCTCCTCACCCGTCACCGCCAAATTTGTGAAACTCGTGGCATTGAGCGGCTACGCCCGTGGCCCCTGGGCGTCCCTTGCCGAGTTCAATATTATTCAGAACAAATGATGCCCAAATTTGGTTTTCTGGCCATTGCCGTCACCGCGCTGCTGACCTCGTGCTCTTCGTTGCGCGCGACCCGAACCGCGCCCGCGCCCGCCGACCCGCGAAATTATCTGGCCAATGTCTGCGCCCAACTCGAGAAATGCTGGCCGAGCAATCGCATCGTCAACATCGTTTGCCACGGTCACAGCGTGCCCGCCGGATATTTCCGCACGCCAGCCGTCCATACTTTTGACGCGTATCCGTACCTGCTCCATCGCGCTCTAGCGGAACGTTTCCCTCACGCCGTCATCAACGTCATCGTCACCGCAATAGGCGGTGAAAACTCCGAACAGGGCGCGAAACGATTTCGGCGCGACGTGTTGAATCTGCGCCCGGACGTTGTCACGATTGATTACGGACTCAATGACCGCGCCATCGGCCTGGCGCGTTCTGAGGCGGCGTGGCGCCGGATGATTAAAATGGCGATGGCGCGCCATGTCCGGGTCATTCTACTCACGCCCACTCCGGACCTGGCCGCGCGCCTGGACGATCCGAACGATGCGCTCAACCAGCATGCCGGGCAAATTCGCCGCCTTGCGGCAGAATACCATGTGGGCCTGGTGGACAGTCTGGCCTTGTTTGAAGCCAAAGTCCGCTCCGGCACACCGCTTGCCGATTTGATGGCTCAAAGCAATCATCCCAATCGCAAGGGCCATGAAATTGTCGCCGCGGCATTATTGAAATGGTTCCCTTCCTCTGTTAATAAATAGCCCTATGATCACGACCGCTCAAACCCAGGCATCCAGCCTAAAGGCCGAATACAATCTCGGCTACATCTGGCTCATTTCGATTGTTGCCGCTTTGGGCGGGTTGCTCTTTGGCTATGATTGGGTCGTTATTGGCGGGGCGAAAGAATTTTTCGAAAGCTACTTCCGAATCACAAGCGCCGGGCTGTCAGGATGGGCGAACAGTTGCGCGCTTGTTGGATGCCTGATCGGGGCATTGGTGGCGGGCGGTCTTAGTGATAAATTCGGACGCAAGAAGCTGCTCATCGCGTCAGCGTTTTTGTTCGCAATCACTTCCATCGGCAACGCCCTCGCGCCGAATTTTGCAACCTTCGTTTGCTGGCGCATCCTCGGCGGCGTCGCCATTGGCCTGGCATCCAATTTGTCGCCGATGTATATCGCTGAAATTGCCCCGGCGCAAATGCGCGGCAAGCTGGTTTCAATCAATCAATTAACGATTGTCATCGGCGTGTTGCTGGCGCAAGTCATCAATTGGTGGCTCGGACGCCATTTGCCGCCGTCAGCCACCGGCGAATACATTCGCAATTCCTGGTATGGCCAAATCTGCTGGCGCTGGATGTTTGGCCTGACTGCAATTCCGTCGCTCTTGTTTTTCATTGGAATGTTTGCCGTCCCCGAAAGCCCGCGCTGGCTTGCCAAAAATGGCCAACCTCAGGCAGCGGGCGCCGTCTTGCGCAACATTGGAGGTGAAAGCTACTCGGGCGCCGCCCTTGCCGATATCCAGGCGACATTGGTCAATGAGACTGACAAGGTCAATTTCAGCGAATTGCTTCAACCAAAGCTCTTTAAAATTCTTTTGCTCGGCATTGGCCTGGCGGTGTTCCAACAATGGTGCGGTATCAATGTCATCTTTAATTATGCCCAGGAAATTTTTCAATCAGCGGGCTACGATATTTCGTTCGTGTTGAAAAACATCGCCTGGACGGGATCTGTGAATATGGCGTTTACGTTTGTGGCGTTGGGCGTGGTGGACCGCGCCGGACGCCGTCCGCTGATGTTATTCGGGGCCGCTGGCCTGGCCATCATCTACGTCGCCCTGGCCTTGTGCTATCACGCGCACGTGCAGGGACTTCCGATGCTCTTGCTCGTGCTGGCGGCCATCGCGTGTTATTCGATGTCCCTGGCGCCGGTGACGTGGGTGGTCATCTCGGAAATTTTTCCAAATCGCATTCGCGGCGCGGCCATGGCGGTCGCCGTTGGCGCCTTGTGGCTGGCCTGTTTTGTCCTGACCTATAGTTTCCCGATATTGATCGCCAAATTTAAGGCCGCGGGATCGTTTTCGCTGTACGCCGCGATCTGCATCGTGGGCTTCTTTTTTATCTGGTTCGCCCTGCCCGAAACAAAAAACAAAACCCTCGAGCAAATCGAGCGCGATCTGGTGGATTGAATTGACGGCTGGTTCGCCCCCCCTCCATTTTCGTTAAATCCACTAACCCACTCGACGGCCTACTGGAGCCGAAAGGCCCCGGTTTGACAAACCTCAATCGAGCCGTAGAGTCTAATTAATAATCCTGTTGGCAAAGGAAATACCATGAAATTAAAGATAATGATTGTGG
>JBOHXA010000200.1:0-4148 GCA_050737335.1 Limisphaerales bacterium
GATTATATTAGCCTTCAACAATTTCGCAGGCTGATGTTTAATTTTTTGTAAACATTTCTGTTGCAGTTAACGTTCGACATTGATAAAATCGCCGCATCGGAGTAAGTGCCGGTAATTAACTTAATCAAATGAAGAATCATCGAATCTGTCGCTTTCTTTTGCCTCTCATGGCAGTCGGTTTCTTGTCCTCAACCGCAACCGTCCTCAGGGCCACGCCTTATGCCGGTGGGGTGACCAATAATAACGGAACCATTCAGTTTTACATCAATGAAAGCGGCGGCAACGTCACCGTCACGTACGAAGACGGCAGCATCAACCCGAATTTCGACCCCGCAATGGGAACCGGCCTGAATGAACCTGCCGGGGAATATTCCTTCAGTCTCGGGACTCACACCACTTATGCCATTTCGATATCGAAAGTGGGTACTGGCGTTCCGAGTGTGATTCAAACGGTGAGCGAACCAGGCGCCACCGTCAACCCTCGTGGCGTTGACGTAAATAGAAATGTTGGCTCGCCTTATTTCGGACGGATTTATTGGGTTGATGGTGATGGCACCGGAAATACTCCCGGTGTTTTCATGTTGAATCCCGATTTTAGTTTTGTCGGCGGCAATAATGCGCCGCTGACTGCCGGAGTTTCCATATACAACAGCAGCTTCAGCAGCACCGACAACGTCACGACGGGCACAAGCCCTTGTCGTCTGAGCGTGGCAACCAATGACTTTGTGATCGTAGGCAACGCCAGTGAGTACGGAGCCGCGGTTTATCTCATGGACCCGAACTTTCAAACCAATCAGCTTCTGTTGGGGCCTTTGGGCTCTGCGAAATATGGAAAGCACTTTGCGCCTTATCTCTCCCACGGACCTATTGAATCCCGTCCGGTTGTCACCGGCTCCCTTTCCGGCGGCGATCTGGTGCTGTATCAAATTGACGGCGAACTAAGCCCTTTTAATTCAATAGAGGTTTATGAGTGGACGAACAGCGCCGCTCCCTGGACAAACCCCCCTACTTACACTGCCTCTGAAGTCGGTCTTAATTTTGATGCAGTAGCTCTTGGCGGCAACGAATATCCCGGATTAACCACGGGAACCAACGGCCTGATCTACGCAAGCACTCAGCGCGATAATTTATCAAATCCTACAATGCAGGTTTACGATCCAACGGGTCTCATCAATCTCTGGAATTCCTGGGTGCCGGCCGGAACACCTTACCCCACAGGCGCTCCAAGCAATGATAGCATGTATCCTGATGGTGATAACGCTTTGATTGATTCAACAGTCACTCCTGACAGCGCCTATATGTTCGGCGCGGACATCCTTAACTACATCCTGATTTGTCCGCTGACTAACGGCATCCCGAATCTGGCGGGCATGGTAAAGCTGGAGGATCCCCTGGGGGCAACGGGCAACTGCAGAGGCGTCGCGAGTGATGCCGCGGACAACCTTTATGAAAGCAGTTCCGGTCTTGGTACTCTCCAGGAATGGACTCTCGGCATTTCCGCGACCACCGTCACCACGGGCAATGCCGGCGGCGTGACCGGTTTCCAGATTCTATATCCGCCTTATAGTGGCGACGTTACCGCCAGCAATTCAGTCATTTCACAGCCCAATTCGTATGGCAATCCCACCAGCACTGCGTTCGTCATCGAACTGGCCAGCCCGGCGACCAATACCTTCACAGAGGATTACTCCTTCAGCGGGACCGCGCTCGGCGTCACCAATGGCGGGATGTCCTATCCGGCGACCTTTACGGCCAACCCCCCGGGCAGTGTCACCTTCGTGACGGGCCAAACCTCGGCCGTCGTTACGGTCACAGCCGTTTCAGATTCGATTCCCCGTCCAACCACAACTTTGACCATCACCCTGGGGGTATCCGGCGTCTTTAATCCGATAGTTCCGAAGAACGCCTCCGTCAATATTCTCAATGCTGCCCCCCAGGAACTGTTCACGACTGTGGGCGCGCCTTCCATGTATAATGCGTTTTCAAATGATTATTGCAATGTCACAATCACGCGCTGGGGCGATCTCAATGTGGCCTCTTACCCGGTCAACACTTTCGGTATTGGCGGCACGGCGGTCGAGAATACGGATTACAGCGCGCCCAATTCCGTCACATTTGCTCCTGGAGCCTTGACGGAGAACACCTACATCTATCCACGCATGAACGGCCAGTTGCCGGTTCATACCAACAACCTGCCGTTTGCCGGCGACAAGACGGTCACACTTACTCTGGAATCCTCCGGGGCCTACACCGCGGCGCCAAATACCAATGACTTGACCATCCTTGACAGCGCCTATCCCCCGGCCCCGGTCCTTTACTATGACCCGCTGACAAATTCAGCTCCCACAAACTGGAATATTACCGCCTCTGACATCAATTATCCCGCTACTGCGCCAGTTTATTCCGTCGGCTTCGGCTACGATCTGCAGGCCGATGGCAATGACCCGGCCAATGTGCTGATTCCGTTTCCGCCCAGCGGCGCTCCGACGGCGCTATACCTCTCCACCGCCTTGAACACCTATAGCGGCGCCGTCAACCTGTATCCGACGAACGTGAATTTCAGTGGCAATTATGCGGTGCGATTCAATATGAACGTCACCGAACCGTCTTCTTTCGCGACTTCAGGCTCCTTCGAGGGGCCTCTCTTTGGCATTAATTGCAGCGGTATGGATACCAACTGGTGGTATTGGTATTCGGTTTCCGGTCCCTCGCCTTCGGATACGGCTCAGGTGGACTGGAATTGGGACGGTCTTTGGTTTTGGGTGTCGGACAGCGGCTACACCGGCGGCGCCTATGGCGAGTACGACCTCTTTGCCGGCGCTTCAGCGGTCCCTCCCAACACGGCGGCAACGGCCGCGGCCCTCGAGACTTCATTCGCCAACAACTTCAAGAAGGCGATCTTTACCTGCCCCGCGGGTCCAGGCATTCCCTGCAACGGCTCTCCGGACGATGGGACGAACGTTTCGTCTTGGGCGGATGTGGAAATGAGACAATATAACGGTGTGGTCACGCTGTCCGTTGATAAAACGCCGATCATCGTCTATACCAACACCACCAGCTTCACTAACGGCGAAATTATGCTCGGCTACGAAAACCCCGTTTTCGGCCCGGATGCCGGCGATGGCGCGGTTCACTATTCCGACCTCTCAGTGGTGAAACTGGGGCCGCCCACGGTCTCTGGAACTTCATACAACCCGGCCAGCGGCACGTTTACCTTCAACTTCACAATTACGGATGACTCGGCTTTGACGGTCGTGGGCTCGGCGGCCGTTGACGGCCCTTACACGGCCGTCGCCGGCGCGACCATTACTTCATTGGGCGGCGGCGCCTACCGGGCCACCGTGCCGGTGAGCGGTTCTACTCAGTTTTATCGCATTGACCAGCAATTATAGAAAAAAAGACATCGTTTCACCTTTGCCTGACGCCTGCCTAAAACATGCGTTCGGCGGGTTTTTTTAAGATGAAAGTTCAGTTTTCATGTGTATGCTTTTTGAATATGGCCACTGAAATTTTTTCGTTGAACGGCAGCCGAACGGCTTCAAACCGGAATCATGCGGTGAACGGCAAATCAGCGGCGCCAACCCGCCGGTCGGCCCGCACGCGCGTCGGCGCGTCCACGCCGGGTTCAAGGGTTCCAGGTGCGGATTTTCCGGTCACTCCTCTCTCATTACTTGAGCGCGCCTTCACCTTGATTGAACTCCTCGTCGTCATCGCAATCATCGCGATTTTGGCGGCCATTCTGATGCCGGTTCTCCACAGCGCGGAAATCAGGGCGCAGGAAGTTCAATGTATTAACAACTTAAAGCAACTCGAAGGCGGCGGTTTCACCTATTCGCAGGATAATGCCGACGTGATGCTGCCCAACGCGGTCCTGGGCGCCGGCGCCGGAACAAACGTTAGCTGGTGCGGCGAGGAAGCGGAAAGCATCAGCTCGCCGGTGGATGCGAATACAAATGTCGCCCTCTACCAGGATTCCATCCTGGGTCCTTATCTGGGCGGCCAAATCGCGGTCTATCATTGTCCCGGAGATACGGTCCCCTCTCCTAATGGACCGCGCATTCGCAGCTATTCAATGAATTGCCAGATGGGCGCTCTTTATGGCCCCGTCCAGAGCGTATGTGCCAGTGAGAATCCGGGGTATGTTTACT